>NZ_JBHXNP010000109.1:0-30791 GCF_042719495.1 Streptomyces sp. NPDC058525 | reverse complement strand
GTGTCTCCTCGGCTCGGCGCGTGCGGCCAGGTCTCGGCCGTACGGCCTGGGTTGCGCGCTCGTCCTGCGGGGACACCCCCCACCGTCCCCACACCCCCACCCCGCCGGATCCACACCCCGTCTCGGACGAAGCGGGGACACCCCCCACCCCCCGGCGGATCCGTACCCCGTCTCGGACGAAGCGGGGCCGTGGGGCGGGGACACTCCGGGGGCTCCCCGCAGGACGAGCGCGCGACCCAGGCCGCCTCGCCGAGACACACCCGCACGCGCCGAGCCGAGGAGAGCCCCCGGAGGGGCACCGCCCCACCCGAAGCCACCGCCATGCCCGACGGGCCACGCCCCCGCCCGGGGGCACCAAACCCAGCCCCGCCGGCGTTTGAGGCGCGGCCACCGGGCCGCAGCCGGAGAACACGGCGCACCGCCCGCCAGGGCAACGGCGGCCACCGGCCCGCAGCCGGAGGACGAAGGCCGGCCCGGGTACGGGAACGGGCCGGGCCCGGTGCCCCCGAAGGGGAACCGGGCCCGGCCCGAAAAGCTGGCGACTGCCGACCGAACGGCGCGGCGCCTAGTTGTCGTCCTCGTCGATCAGAAAGCCCCGCATGGGAGACGGCGCCTGCTGCATCGGCTGCGGCGCAGCCGGCCGCACCGGAGCCATCGGCTGGGTCATCGCCGGGGACATCTGCTGCTGGCCGCCGTACGACGGGCCGCCCATCGGGGAGGGACCGCCCATGGGGGACGGGCCGCCCATCGAGGGTCCGCCCATGGAGTGCCCCATCGCACCGGCCGGAGCCATCGAGGGCGACGGCGACGGCGGCAGGGCCGGACCGGCCGGGTTCCGCGGCGGGGCCAGGGAGTCGTCGGCCTGGGTCTCGAGCTGGCGCAGCTGCGACTCCAGGTAGGACTTCAGGCGCGTACGGTACTCACGCTCGAAGCCCCGCAGGTCCTCGACCTTGCGCTCCAGCGTGGCGCGGGCGGACTCCAGGGAGCCCATCGCGACGCGGTGCTTCTCCTGCGCGTCCCGCTCCAGCGCGTCGGCCTTGGCGCGGGCGTCGCGCTCCAGGCCCTCGGCGCGCGAACGGGCCTCGCCGACGATCTTGTTGGCCTCGGAGCGGGCCTCCGCGATCGCCTGGTCGGCGGTCTGCTGGGCCAGCGACAGGACGCGGGCGGCGCTGTCGCCACCGGGGCCCTGCTGCGGAAGCTGCTGCGGCTGCTGGTGCATGGGCTGACCCATGGGCTGCATCTGCTGCCCCATCGGCTGCATCTGCTGGCCCATGGGCTGCATCTGCTGGCCGAGCGGGTTCTGGCCGCCCATGGACTGCTGGCCCATGCCCTGCGGTCCGCCCATGGGGTGCTGCTGCATGGGGCCGCCCATGCCCGGACCCTGCGGTCCGTGTCCGCCGGGGCCGGCGGGCAGCTGGGGCTGGCCGCCCGGCAGCTGCGGCGGGCCCATCTGCGGCTGCTGCTGCTGCGGAGGGCCGGATATGGCCGCGGGCACGGGGGCGCCGGGGCCACGCTGGTCCTGGGGTTCCGGCTTGCGCATGCCCTGCTGCTGCTGGTTCTGCGCGGCGGCACGCGTGGCGGCGGCCAGCTTGGCGCGCAGGTCCTCGTTCTCGCGCAGCAGGCGCGTCAGCTCGGATTCGACCTCGTCGAGGAAGGCATCGACCTCGTCCTCGTCATAGCCTTCTCGGAGGCGGACGGTCGTGAACTGCTTGTTCCGCACGTCCTCGGGAGTCAGCGGCATGTCTTCTTCACCTCTACGTAGTCGTCGGCAGTCGGCAAGACCGTATCGGGACTGTCCCCGCGCGCGCGGAGAAGTTCATCGTTCACACGCTTCTCGCAGCGGTGCTCACGAAGCTGATGAGGATGTAAACGATGATCATCAGAACGAAGAAGGACAGGTCGAGTGCCACGCCCCCGAGACGCAACGGCGGGATGAACCGCCGGAGAAGCTTGAGCGGTGGATCGGTAAGAGTGTAGGTGGCCTCCAGAACGACCACCATCGCCTTGCCGGGTGCCCATGAACGTGCGAACTGGAACACGTAGTCCATGACCAGTCGGAAGATCAGCACGATGAGGAAGCACATCAGAGCGATGTAGACCACCTGTAGTGCGACGCCCATCCCGCGCTTCCCTCTCCCCGTTTCCCGCTCTGTTCCCGGTCCCGTATCTGACGGATCGGTCTAGCTTTGGTTGAAGAACCCGCCCTCCGCGATGCGGGCCTTGTCCTCCGCCGTGACATCGACGTTAGCAGGCGACAGCAGGAACACCTTCTGTGTCACGCGTTCAATACTGCCGTGCAGGCCGAAGACCAGACCGGCGGCGAAGTCCACGAGACGCTTGGCGTCGGTGTCGTCCATCTCCGTGAGATTCATGATCACCGGAGTGCCCTCACGGAAGTGTTCCCCGATGGTACGGGCCTCGTTGTAGGTCCGGGGGTGCAGCGTCGTGATGCGGTACGGCTCCCGCTCGGAGACGACCTTGGGCATGATCACGGGGGCGTTCTTCTCCAGGTTGGTGCGGTCAGGTGTGATGGATGCCACGGGGGCGATTCGCGCAGGACGTCCGTTTTCCACCGGAATTGGGATGGGTTCCCGCTGCGCCGGAGGCTGTACGGATCGCACCGGTTCGTCCGTTACGGGCGATTGGTGCATGGGCTGACGGTCTCGTTCCCGGGCCCGGTCCCGAGGACGCTCCGGTTCCGGCTCGGGCTCGAACTCGTCGTCGGGGTCGTACCCCGGGTTGTCGTACCGGTCGTCCTCCACGAGGCCGAGGTAGACCGCCATCTTGCGCATCGCGCCGGCCATTCTCCGAGTCCTCCGCTCTGTGGTGGATCGCCCTGTCGCAGGTGCCGCTGTGTCACGAATGTCACCAACTGCCCGCGATCCACGTGGTCTGCCCGCCCATCAGCGGTAATGACCATATTTTCTGCTGTGGTCCGACTTTCTTGGCGACGTTACCCGAGCCGGGGTCTCGCGCCGAGTACCGCAGTGCCGACGCGTACATGTGTCGCACCGGCCACAACGGCCTGTTCCAGATCCGTGCTCATCCCGGCCGACACCATCGTGGCACCCGGATGGTCCGCGCGCAGGCGGGATGACAATTCCACCAGCCGCTCGAAAGCGGCCTGTTCGCGTCCGGCGTACGGACCGGACAGCGGGGCGACGGTCATCACGCCGTCGATCCGCAGTCCGGGCGCCCCGGCGACGAGGTCCGCCAACTCGGCGAGCTGCTCGGGTGCGGCGCCCCCGCGGGATCCCCGCTCGCCCGACTCGGCGTCGAGGGCGACCTGTACGAGGCAGCCGAGTTCGCGGCCCGCGTTCACGGCGGCCGCGGAGAGGGCGGTCACGAGCCGGGAGCGGTCGACCGACTGCACCACTTGCGCGTATCCCGCCACAGAACGGACTTTGTTCGTCTGCAACTGGCCGACGAAGTGCCAGCTGAGCGGCAGATCCGCGCAGGCCGCGGCCTTGGGGGCGGCGTCCTGGTCACGGTTTTCCGCAACATGACGGATGCCCAGCTCCGCCAGGAGTCGTACGTCGCTCGCGGGATGGGTCTTGGTGACCACGATGAGCGTCACCTCTTCCCGCTTGCGTCCCGCGGCCGCGCACGCGGACGAGATACGTTCCTGCACCCGCGCCAGGTTCTCCGCGAGCTCCGACTTACGGTCCGTCATTTCCTATTCCAACCAGACATATCCGGCGAGCCGCCCGGTCACCCGGTCGCGGCGGTACGAGAAGTGGTCCCGCGACTCCAGTGTGCAGACCGCCGATCGGAGACGATCCGTCACCCCCGCCTCCGCGAGCTGGGCGTGCACCCCGGCGACCACGTCCACGGCCGGGGTCCCCCAGCTGGTCTCGGCCCGAGCGGCCGGCACCACGCCGGACACCTCGTCCCGCATCGCGGCGGGCACCTCGTAACAGCGGCCGCAGACCGCCGGTCCGGTACGGGCGACGATCCGCCCGGGCTCGGCGCCGAGGGCCGCCATCGCCTCCACCGCAGCGGGTACGACTCCGGCGACCAGCCCGGGCCGCCCGGCGTGGGCGGCCGCGGCGATCCCGGCGACGGGGTCCGCCAGCAGGACGGGCGTGCAGTCGGCGGTGAGCACGGCGAGGGCGAGCCCCCGGCGGGCGGTCACCACCGCGTCGACCGCGGGGAGCGCCTCGTCCGCACCCCACGGCCCGTCCACCACCGCCACGTCACGGCCGTGCACCTGGTTCATCCAGACCACCAGGTCCGGGTCGATCCCCAGGGACCGCGCCGCGCGTGCCCGGTTCGCGCGAACGGCGGCCGGGTCGTCTCCGACCGCGCCGCCGAGGTTGAGCTCTTCGTACGGAACGGCGCTCACCCCGCCCCACCGGTCGGTGAAGGCGAAGTGGGCGCCGCCCACGTGATGCTGCTCCGGTGTCACTTCAAGAAGTCCGGGACATCCAGTTCCTCGGCCGGGCTGTCCTGGTACGGCCGGGCCGTCGGGACCTGCGGCGCGGGGGCCTGGGCCTCGGCCGGAACCGCCTCGACCGGAGCCGGGGGGTCCTCGCGCGGGGTGACCGTGCCGAGTCCGCCGAAGGCCGGGCGGGCCGGCTCGGCGGCGCGGGCCGGAGCCGGGGCCGGCTCCTCGCGCTTGGTGGACGCGGCGCCGATGACGTTGTCCCGGCGGGCCGGGGGCTGTCCGCCGTCGAACCCGGCCGCGATGACGGTGACCCGTACCTCGTCGCCGAGCGCGTCGTCGATGACGGCGCCGAAGATGATGTTCGCCTCGGGGTGCGCGGCCTCACTGACCAGCTGCGCGGCCTCGTTGATCTCGAAGAGACCGAGGTCCGAGCCGCCGGAGATGGAGAGCAGCACCCCGCGGGCTCCGTCGATGGACGCCTCCAGCAGCGGCGAGGAGATCGCCATCTCGGCCGCGGCCACGGCGCGGTCGTCGCCGCGGGCCGAGCCGATGCCCATCAGGGCCGAGCCGGCCTCGGACATCACGGACTTGACGTCGGCGAAGTCGAGGTTGATCAGACCCGGGGTGGTGATGAGATCGGTGATGCCCTGGACGCCGGAGAGCAGGACCTGGTCGGCCGACTTGAAGGCGTCGAGCACGCTGACCTGGCGGTCCGAGATGGACAGCAGCCGGTCGTTGGGGATGACGATGAGGGTGTCGACCTCTTCGCGGAGCTCGGCGATGCCGTCCTCCGCCTGGTTCGCGCGGCGCCGGCCCTCGAAGGTGAACGGCCGGGTGACCACACCGATCGTCAGGGCGCCCAGCGAGCGCGCGATGTTGGCGACCACGGGCGCGCCGCCCGTGCCGGTGCCGCCGCCCTCACCGGCGGTGACGAAGACCATGTCGGCCCCCTTGAGGACCTCCTCGATCTCCTCGCGGTGGTCCTCTGCCGCCTTGCGGCCGACGGCCGGGTTGGCGCCGGCGCCGAGGCCCCGGGTGAGTTCACGGCCGACGTCGAGCTTGACGTCGGCGTCGCTCATCAACAGCGCCTGGGCGTCCGTGTTGATGGCGATGAACTCGACGCCCTTGAGACCGACCTCGATCATTCGGTTGATGGCATTGACACCACCGCCGCCGACACCGATGACCTTGATGACTGCGAGGTAGTTCTGCGGTGCTGCCACGTCGAAGGCCTCTCGCCTCGAGTTACGTGTCGCCGCCTCGCGGGCCTGCGTTGCGACGACTGATGCCGAAATGGGGCGGTCCGAACGCGCCGACCCGAACCCTCACCCTGAAGTTTAGGGTTAGGGGTGTGTCTGTTCTCTGGACTCTTCCGAACAGGACACTAAGTCGACAAGTAGCGCGTGTTCAACGAACACGCCGAACCTCCCGTTTTTCTTTTCACCCTATGTGATCACCCGTATCGCTGGCCAACCAGGGTGCGTCGCTGTTCGACCCGACGTCAACTCCCGGACACCGCAGGGGCGGTGGGAACGCTCACGTCGAAGTGGGCGGCCTTGGGCGCGGCCTTCAGCAAAGCGGTCAGCGCGCGCCCCTTCGCCTCGCTCTGTTCGCCGCTCCCCCACACCACGGTCCGGCCCCCGGAGAGCAGCAGCACCACCGAATCGTACGAACCCACCTTGACCTGCGCGGTCTCCTTGGCGATCGGCTCCGGAAGCGAGCCGGCGACGAGTACGGCCTCGTGCAGGAGCCGCTCCTCGTCGAAGCGGCGGGCGCTCGGGGACTGCTTCGCGTTCAATTCCAGGACCGGAACGCCCGCGGGTGCTTTCGGAACCGTGTCGAATCGCACACCCGAAGCGTCCACTTCCACGAAGTTGGCGTCCTTTTTGATGAGCAGGACGGGTTTGCGTTCCGTCACTTTCAGCCCGATCCCGTGCGGCCAGGCCCGCACCACATCGACCGAATCGATGCGGGACAGCCGGCCGCGGACGCGGCTCTCGATCTCGTCGGTGTCGACGCTCACCATCGGGGCGCCCACCGGAACGGCCGCCGCGGACAGCACCTGCTCGGGGGTGAGCACGTCGGTGCCGGCCGCGGTGACCTTCTCCACGCGGAGCCAGGAGGAGCCGTAGAGGACCCAGGTACCGCCGCCCGCGAGGAGCACGGCGGCGGCCAGAGCGGCCAGCAGGGGGCCCCGGCGGCGCAGCAGCGCACCGGGGGCCAGGGGGCCGGATCCCCGCGACGGCTTCGGGGCTTTGGGCGGCTTGGGAGAGCCGCCGCCCTTCCGGGCGGACGGGCCGGAGCCCGGGGTCCCACGCTGTGCGGTCGTCGCTCCGGCCACTCCTGCGCCTCCTGCGTCTGTGCGTCCCGCCTCAGCGGTTCCGGTGGGCCGCGATCGCCTCGTACACCATGCCGACCAGCAGCTCGTCGGCGTCGCGACGGCCGAACTCACCGGCGGCGCGGGACATCTCGTACAGGCGGTGCGGGTCCGACAGCACCGGGAGGACCTGGCTGAGCACCCACTCGGGCGTCAGTTCCGCGTCGTCCACGAGCAGGCCGCCGCCGGCCTTCACCACCGGCTGGGCGTTGAGCCGCTGTTCGCCGTTGCCGATCGGCAGCGGGACGTAGGCGGCGGGGAGCCCAACGGCGGACAGTTCGGCGACGGTCATCGCACCCGCGCGGCACAGCATCATGTCGGCGGCGGCGTACGCGAGATCCATCCGGTCCACGTACGGTACCGGCACATAGGGCGGCATCCCGGGCATGTTGTCGACACGCGGCAGTTCGTTCTTCGGCCCGACGGCGTGCAGGATCTGGATCCCGGAGCGCTGGAGGGTCGGCGCGACCTGCTGGATGGTCTCGTTGAGGCGGCGGGCGCCCTGCGAGCCGCCGGAGACCAGCAGCGTGGGCAGGTTGGGGTCCAGGCCGAAGGCGGCGCGCGCCTCGGGGCGGACGGCGGCCCGGTCGAGGGTGGAGATGGAGCGCCGCAGCGGGATGCCCACGTAGCGGGCGCCGCGCAGCTTGCTGTCGGGGGTGGAGACCGCGACGGCGTGCGCGTAGCGGGAGCCGATCTTATTGGCCAGTCCGGGCCGGGCGTTGGCCTCGTGGACGATGATCGGCACTCCGAGCCGCTTGGCCGCGAGGTAGCCGGGCAGGGCCACGTAGCCGCCGAAGCCGACGACGCAGTCGGCCTTGGTGCGGATGAGGATCTCCTCCGCGGCCTTGATGGTGCCGCGCAGCCGCCCGGGGACGGTGATCAGCTCCGGGGTGGGCTTGCGGGGCAGCGGCACGGCGGGGATCAGGCCCAGCTCGTAGCCGCGTTCCGGCACCAGGCGGGTCTCCAGCCCGCGCTCGGTGCCGAGGGCGGTGATGCCCACTGAAGGGTCCTGCCTGCGCAGGGCGTCCGCGAGGGCGAGCGCCGGCTCGATGTGGCCGGCGGTCCCCCCACCGGCGAGTACGACATGCACCGAAATTCACCGCTCTCCGGACGGACGCTTCTTGACGCGCCGTCTCATCGACTTCCATCTCAACCCGGTCCGCCTCCAGCCGGTCTTCGGCTGGCGCATCGCGAGCGCCGCGCGCGCCGCCGGCTCCTCCCGCGCGAACGCGATCAGCAGTCCGACCGCGAACATCGTCGGCAGCAGGGCCGACCCCCCGTAGGAGAACAGCGGGAGCGGGACTCCGGCGATCGGCAGCAGGCCGAGCACCGCACCGATGTTGATCACGGCCTGGGCCGTGATCCAGGTGGTCACGCCTCCCGCGGCAAACCGTACGAAGGAGTCCTCCGTGCGTCCGGCCACGCGGATACCCGCATAGCCTAGAGCCGCGAACAGGGCGAGCACCGACAGCGTCCCCGCCAGTCCCAGTTCCTCCCCGGTGATGGCGAAGATGAAGTCGGTGTGGGCTTCGGGTAGTTGCCCCCATTTTTCCACACTGGCACCCAAACCGGAACCGAACCATCCGCCCGAGGCCAGGGCATAGATCCCGTGCACGGCCTGCCAGCAGAGGTCGTTCTTGCCCGGGTCCGTCGCGCCGAGGCACTCCAGCCGGTCCATCCGGTGCGGGCTCGTCTTGATCAGCAGTGCGACGATCACACCCGCGAAGACCAGCACCCCCGCGAACAGCCGCGTCGGGGCGCCCGCCAGCCACAGCAGGCCGAACAGGATGGCGCCGAGGATCATCGCGGTGCCCATGTCCCCGCCCAGCATGATGAGCCCGAGCAGCAGGAAGGCCACCGGGACCAGCGGCACCAGCAGGTGCTTCCACTGGCTGAGCAGCCCCTTGTCGCCCTTGCGCGCCAACAGGTCGGCGCCCCACAGGATCAGTGCCAGCTTGCCGAACTCACTGGGCTGCAACATGAACGGACCGCCAAGGGAGATCCAATTCTGGTTGCCGTTGATGGCGACCCCTATCCCCGGGACCTGCACCAGGACCATCAGGAACAGGGTGCCCGCGAGCACCGGATAGGACAGCGCCCGGTGCAGTTTGACGGGCATCCGGGAGGCGACCAGCAGCAGTCCGGTGCCGATCAGGGCGGCCAGGAACTGCTTCTTGAAGAAGTAGGCGCCGCCGAGGCCGAGCACGTTCGCCTTGATCATCGAGGCCGAGTACACCATCACGAGGCCGAGCACCGTGATGAGCATGGAGCTGCCGAAGATCAGGTAATACGCCGTGAGGGGGCGGTCCCAGGCCTTGCGCAGCCGCTCCTGCGTACGCCTCAGCCCCGCCAGCGGCCCGCGCCCGGCGGGCCGCCGCACGCTCACGGCGGGGCGTTTGCGGCCCTGCGCCTTGACGGCGGACGGCCGCCGTCCCGGCAGCATCTGCTTGGCCGGCATCTGTGATCTTCCCCTCCACTCGTACGAGGCGAGCCGCCGGCCGGAGGGAACCCTTCCAGGAACCTAGGCCCGGGCCGTGTCCGCACCGCTCCCGGCGGCCAGTTCGCGCACCGCGTCGGCGAATGCGTCCCCGCGCTTGTTGTAGTTCGCGAACATGTCCATCGAGGCACAGGCCGGCGCCAGCAGCACCGTGTCGCCGGGCTCCGCCAGCCGGGCCGCTTCCCGGACCGCCGCGAACATCGCCCCAGTGTCGGTCCGCTCGAGGTCGACGACCGGGACCTCGGGGGCGTGTCGCGCCAGCGCCTCGGCGATCAGCGCCCGGTCGGCGCCGATCAGCACCACGCCGCGCAGCCGCTTGGCGGACTTCTGGACGAGCTCGTCGAAGGTCGCGCCCTTGGCGAGGCCGCCCGCGATCCACACGACCGGGTCGAAGGCGGCCAGGGAGGCCTCGGCCGCGTGCGTGTTGGTGGCCTTGGAGTCGTCGACGTAGGCGACCTCGGCGACATCGGCCACGTGCGCCACCCGGTGCGCGTCGGGGCGGAAGTCGCGCAGCCCGTCGCGGACCGCACGCGGCTCCACGCCGAAGGCGCGGGCCAGGGCCGCCGCGGCGAGCGCGTTGGCGATGTTGTGCGGGGCGGGCGGGGTGACGTCCTCGACGTGCGCGAGCTCCTGGGCGTTCTTCTGCCGGTTCTCCACGAAGGCGCGGTCGACGAGGATGCCGTCGACGACGCCGAGCATGGAGGGGCCGGGGGCACCGAGGGTGAAGCCGATCGCCCGGCAGCCCTCTTCCACGTCGGCGTTCTCGACGAGCTTCTCGGTGGCCGGGTCGGCGACGTTGTAGACGCAGGCCACCGTGTTGCCCTCGTAGATGCGGCCCTTGTCGGCGGCGTACGCCTCCATGGTGCCGTGCCAGTCGAGGTGGTCCGGGGCCAGGTTGAGCACGGCCGCCGAGTGGGCGCGCAGCGAGGGCGCCCAGTGCAGCTGGTAGCTGGAGAGTTCGACGGCGAGCACGTCGTACTGCTGCTCGCCGAGCACCACGTCGATGATGGGCGTGCCGATGTTGCCGACGGCCGCCGTCCGCAGGCCCGCGGCCTTGAGGATCGACGCCAGCATCTGGGTGGTGGTGGTCTTGCCGTTGGTGCCGGTGATGGCCAGCCACGGAGCGGCGTTCTCGCCGCGCAGCTGCCAGGCGATCTCCACGTCCCCGACGACCTCGACACCGGCCTTCGCGGCAGCCTCGAACAGCGGGCTCTCGGGCTTCCAGCCGGGCGAGGTGACGATCAGCTCGGTGCCCTCGGGGAAGGTGTGCGCGTCGCCGAGGCGTACGGAGACGCCCAGTTCGGCCAGCTCGGCGGCGCGGGCCCGGTGGCCCTCGCTGTCGCCCCCGTCGACGACGGTCACGACCGCGCCGAGGCCGGCCAGGGCGCGGGCGGCGCTGATGCCGCTCACGCCGAGACCGGCGACGGTGATGTTCTTGCCCTGCCAGGAGGTCACTTGTCGGCTGCCCATCCCGCGTAGAAGAGACCGAGACCCACGATCACGCACATGCCCTGGATGATCCAGAAGCGGACCACGACAAGGACTTCGGACCACCCCTTGAGTTCGAAGTGGTGCTGGAGCGGAGCCATCCGGAAGACGCGCTTCCCGGTGAGCTTGAAGGAGCCGACCTGGATGACGACCGACATGGTGATGAGGACGAAGAGACCGCCGAGCAGGGCGATCAGGAACTCCGTGCGGGAGCAGATCGCCAGGCCGGCGAGGGCGCCGCCGAGGGCCAGCGAACCGGTGTCACCCATGAAGATC
Organism: Streptomyces sp. NPDC058525; assembly: GCF_042719495.1. NCBI lineage: Bacteria > Bacillati > Actinomycetota > Actinomycetes > Kitasatosporales > Streptomycetaceae > Streptomyces > Streptomyces sp. NPDC058525. Next base: position 19,766 of record NZ_JBHXNP010000109.1, on the reverse strand, counting down.
TTGGCCGGCGAGGTGTTCCACCACAGGAAGCCGAAGCAGGCGCCCATCAGGGCGGAGGCGACGACCGCGAGGTCCAGCGGATCGCGCACCTCGAAGCAGGCGCCCGGGTTGGTGAGGTCCTGCGCGTTCACGCAGGACTCCTGGTACTGCCACACGCCGATGAAGGTGTAGGCGCCGAAGACCATCACCGCGGCGCCGGTGGCCAGGCCGTCCAGGCCGTCGGTCAGGTTCACGCCGTTGGACATCGCCAGGATCATGAACAGCGCCCAGACCACGAACAGCACCGGGCCGAGCGACCAGCCGAAGTCCGTGACGAACGACAGCTTGTCGGAGGCCGGGGTCAGGCCGCGGGAGTCCTTGAACTGGAGGGCGAGCACCGCGAAGGCGATGCCGACGATCAGCTGGCCGGACATCTTCGCCTTGGCCCGCAGACCGAGCGAGCGCCGCTTGACGATCTTGATGTAGTCGTCGAGGTAGCCGACCAGGCCCATGCCCGCCATCAGGAACAGCACGAGCAGGCCCGAGAGGCTCACCGGCTCACCGGTGATGACCTTCGTCAGGGCGTACGCGATGAGCGTCGCCAGGATGAAGGAGATGCCGCCCATGGTGGGCGTGCCCTTCTTCCCGGCGTGGCCGCGGGGGCCGTCGTCGCGGATGAACTGGCCGTAGCCCTTGCGGGCCAGCAGCTTGATCAGCAGCGGGGTGCCGATGAGCGTGAGGAAGAGTCCGATGACTCCGGCGAACAGGATCTGCCTCATCGGTCGGCGACCTCGCCCTCGCGCTCCAGCAGCGCAAGCGCGACCCGCTCCAGACCGATCGACCTCGAAGCCTTCACCAGCACGACGTCACCCGGGCGCAGTTCACTGCGCAACAGGTCGACCGCCGCTCGCGCGTCGGACACGACCACCGACTCCTCACCCCACGAACCCTCGTTATATGCGCCCAGTTGCAGCCAGGACGCTTCCCTGCCCCCGACTGCGACGAGCTTGCTCACGTTGAGCCGGACGGCAAGCCGTCCCACCGCGTCGTGCTCTGCGAGCGATGCGTCACCGAGTTCGGCCATGGGGCCGAGCACCGCCCACGTACGTCCCCCGTTCGCCCTGGCGGCGCCGCCCATCGCGGCTAGCGCGCGCAGAGCGGCCCGCATGGACTCGGGATTCGCGTTGTAGGCGTCGTTGACGATCGTCACGCCGTCGGCCCGCTCGGTGACCTCCATCCGCCACCGGGACAAGGTGCCCGCCCCGGAGAGCGCGGTGGCGATCTCCTCGACGGACATGCCCAGTACATGGGCCACGGCGGCCGCGGCGAGCGCGTTCGACACGTGGTGCTCACCGTACAGCCGCAAGGTCACATCACTGCACCCGGTGGGTGTGTGGAGTGTGAAGGAGGGCTGTCCCCCCGGCGCCATGCGTACCTCGGTGGCGCGTACGTCGGCGTCGTCGGCCTCTCCGAAGAGGACCGTACGGGCCTTCGTACGGCTGCTCATCGCGCGCACCAGCGGATCGTCGGCGTTGAGGACGGCGATCCCGCCCTCCGCCTCGGACGGCAGGGCCTCGACCAGCTCGCCCTTGGCCCGGGCGATCTGCTCACGGCCGCCGAACTCGCCGATGTGGGCGGTGCCGACGTTGAGGACGAGGCCGATGCGCGGCGGGGTCAGGCCGGTCAGGTACGCGATGTGGCCGATCCCGCGGGCCCCCATCTCCAGTACCAGGTGCCGGGTTTCCGCGGTGGCCTTCAGCGCGGTGAGCGGCAGGCCGATCTCGTTGTTGAGCGAGCCGGGGGTCCACACGGTGGGTGCGTGGGCCTGCAGCACCTGCGCGATGAGGTCCTTGGTGGAGGTCTTGCCGGCCGAGCCGGTCAGGGCCACCACGTCGGTGCCGAGGCGCTCCACGACCGCACGGGCGAGGGCGCCGAGGGCCTTCTCCACGTCGGGCACGACGATGGCGGGCACGCCGACGGGCCGGGCCGCGAGGACGGCGGCGGCTCCGGCGGCGACGGCGCGTTCCGCGTAGTCGTGGCCGTCCACGTGCTCGCCGTCGAAGGCGGCGAACAGGCTGCCGGCCTCCACCTGGCGGGAGTCGATGACGACGGGACCGCTGACCCGCACGGACGGATCCGGTATGTCGTGGGGCCGCCCGCCGGTGATGTCGGCGATCTCGGCGAGGGAGAGGGCGATCACTGGTTCTCCTCGGCCTGTCGGGCATTGCTCTGCTGGGTCTCGATGGCCGCGCGGAGCACCTCGCGGTCGTCGAAGGGGCGTACGACGCCCGCGGTGTCCTGGCCCTGCTCGTGGCCCTTGCCGGCCACCAGCACGGTGTCGCCGGGCCGGGCGCGCGCGACGGCGGCGGCGATGGCCGCGGCCCGGTCGGCGTCGACGAGGACGGTGCCCCGCTCGGCGGGCGGCACCGACACGGCGCCTTCGAACATCGCGGCGAGGATCGCGAGGGGGTCCTCGGAGCGCGGGTTGTCGGAGGTCAGGACGGCCACGTCGGCGTACCGGGCGGCCGCGGCGCCCATCGGGCCGCGCTTGGTGGTGTCGCGGTCGCCGCCGCAGCCGAGCACGATGTGCAGCCGGCCCTCGGTGACCTCGCGCAGCGCGCGCAGGACCGATTCGACGGCGTCCGTCTTGTGCGCGTAGTCCACGACCGCGAGGTACGGCTGCCCCGCGTCCACCCGCTCCAGCCGGCCGGGGACCCCGGGGACCGCGGCGACGCCGTCGGCGGCGGTCTGCGGGTCGAGGCCGGCGGCGGCGAGGGTGACGATCGCGGCGACCGTGTTGGCCACGTTGAACGGGCCGGGCAGCGGGGCGGCGGCCCGGACGCGCTGTCCTTCGGGGCCGAGCAGGGTCAGGGTGGAGCTCGCCGGTCCGAAGACGACGTCCTCGGCGCGCCAGTCGGCGGCCGGGTCGCCGTCGGCGGAGAAGGTGACGACCGGGACCGTCGCCTCCTTGGCCAGGCGGCGGCCGTACTCGTCGTCGAGGTTGACCACGCCCAGGCGGGCGCGGCGGGGCGTGAAGAGGCCCGCCTTCGCCTGGAAGTAGTCCTCCATGTCGGAGTGGAACTCCATGTGTTCCGGGCTCAGGTTGTTGAAGACGGCGACGTCGAAGACGCAGCCGTCGACGCGGCCGAGCACCAGGGCGTGGCTGGAGACCTCCATGGCGACGGCCTCGACCCCGCGTTCGCGCATGACCGCAAAGAGGGCTTGGAGGTCGGTCGCCTCGGGGGTGGTCCGCTCGGACTTGATGCGCTCGTCGCCGATGCGCATCTCGACGGTGCCGACGAGCCCGGTGGCGAGGCCGGCCGCGCGCAGCCCGCCCTCGACGAGGTACGCGGTGGTGGTCTTGCCCGAGGTGCCGGTGATGCCGATCTGGAGCAGGTCCTCGCCGGGGCTGCCGTACACCGTCGCGGCGAGTTCGCCCATCCGGCCGCGCGGGTCGTCGACGGTGAGCACCGGCAAGCCGGTCGCGGCGGCGCGTTCGGCGCCCGCGGGGTCGGTCAGCACGGCGGCGGCGCCGAGGCCGGCCGCCTGGGCGGCGAAGTCGGCGCCGTGCGTCCTGGCTCCCGGCAGGGCGGCGTACAGGTCTCCGGGGCGCACCGCACGCGAGTCGTGCGTGATGCCGGTGATCTGCGCCGCGCCTGGCGCTCGGATGCCCAGCAGGGTGGCCAGCTCGCCCAGGGGGGTCGGGCGGGCGGACACGGGCCGGGGCGCTCCCGGCGGCGCTGCCGGGGCGTCTTTCTGGGTGGTTCTGGGCTGATCAGCGTGGGGCACGGCGGTGAGCGTACCGGGCGCGGCGGGCCGCCCGCGAAGTGAGGGCCCGGCCTCGCCGCCGGTGGCCGACTGGTTCCCGGGTTTCGGGGTGATCGTTGTCACTGATGGTGCCTCACGCGTTTCTGGCGGGCCGGACGGGTGCTGAGGGTCACCGGCCGGGCTTCGGACTGGGCTGCGTACTCGGCTGCGGGGCGGGCTGCGGTCCCGGGTCGTAGGTGACCGGGAGCCCTGCGGGGGCGGCGCCGGTGGGGGCGACCTGGAGGGTCTTCAGGGCGAACTCCATGACCTTCTTGTAGATCGGGCCGCAGACCTGGCCGCCGAAGTGGCTGCCCTTGGTGGGGTTCTGGACCGCGCAGTAGACCGTGATCCGCGGGTTGTCGGCGGGGGCGAACCCGGCGAAGGAGGCCGTGTAGCCGCTGTAGCCGCCGGTGGCCGGATCCACCCGGTTGGAGGTGCCGGTCTTGCCGCCGACCCGGTAGCCGGGGATGCGGGCCTTGGTGCCGGTGCCCTGCTGGTCGTCGACCACGGATTCGAGCATCTCGGCGAGGGTCTTGGCGGTCTCCGGGCTGACCACGCGGCTGCGTTCGGGCGCCGGGGCCGGGGTGAAGCGGCCGTCGGGGCCCTTGGTGCCGCGCACCAGGGTCGGTTCGGTGCGGATGCCGCCGTTGGCGATGGTCGAGTACACGGAGGCCGCCTGCATGGCGTTGAGGGACAGGCCCTGGCCGAAAGGGATCGTGTACTGCTGGGAGGTGGACCAGTCCTCGGGGGCGGCGAGAATGCCGCGGGACTCGCCCGGGTAGTCCAGGCCGGTGGGCTGTCCGATGCCGAACTTGGTCAGGTACGAGTGCAGGACCTTGTTGGCCTCGGGCTGGGTGGGGCCGAGCTGGCCGGTGGCGAGGATGGTGCCGATGTTGGAGGACTTGGCGAGGACCCCGTTGAGGGTCAGGTACCAGGTCGGGTGGTCGATGTCGTCCTTGAACAGCCGGTCGCCGCGGTGCAGCCGGTTGGGGACCTCGACGCGGGTCTCCGGGGTGGCCTTCTTCTCCTCCAGTACGGCGGCCATCGACATCACCTTGGCGGTGGAGCCGGGCTCGTACACGTCCTGGAGCGCGGCGTTGCCCATGGCGGCCGAGCGGGCCCGGGTCAGGTCGTTGGGGTCAAAGCCGGGGGCGTTCGCCATGGCGAGGATCTCGCCGGTGCGGGTGTCCTGGACGATGACGTAGCCGCGGTCGGCCTCGGACTTCTGGACCTGCTCGGCGATGGCGCTCTGCGCCGCCCACTGGATGTCGCGGTCGATGGTCAGCTCGATGTCCTCGCCGGGCACGGCGGGCTTCTCGCTGGAGCCGGCGGTGGGCACGTGGCGGCCGCCGGACTGGGCGTAGGTGGCCTCGCCGTCCTTGCCGGACAGCTTCTTGTCCAGGGAGGACTCCAGGCCGCCGGCGCCCTTGCCCTCGGCGTTGACGTAACCCAGTATCCCGGCGGCGAGGTCGCCGCCCGGGTACACGCGCTTGCTGCTGTTCTCGTTGAACACCCCGGCCAGGACGTTCGCGCCGGGGCCGTTGTTCTTCTTGTCGGCGGCCGCCTTCTCGGCGAAGACCCGCTTGAGGTCCTTGATCTGGTTCCAGACCTGGGGGGTCTGGCGGTGGGCGAGGACGGTGTACCGGCTGTTCTCGGTCCGCAGCTTCTGGGTGAGCTCCTTGACGTCCTTGCCGAGGATGGGCGCGAGGAGGGCCGCGGCCTGTTCGGGGGCGTCGGGGGCCTTGCTGTCCTGCGGGGTGAACATCTTGGGGTCTGCGGTGATGTCGTACGCGTCGACGCTGGTGGCCAGGGCCACGCCCTTGCGGTCGGTGATCTCCCCGCGCTCGGCGGCCAGTTTGACGCTGGTGTAGCGGTTCTTGGAGGCCTCGGCGGAGATGGTCCGCGCGTCGACGGCCTGCACCTGGAGCAGGCGGACGACGAAGGCCAGCATGACGAGGGTCAGGCCGACGCTGACCAGGCGCAGCCGCGGGCGGGGGCTGCCGAGCCGGATGCTGTGCGGCCTGCGCTGCGGGGCGGGCCGCCGGGTCGCCGGCCGCGAGGCCGCGGGGCGCGATGTGGCCGCGCCGCGGGGGCGGCCGGGGCCGGGCACCCGGCGCCGCGGCTCCCCTGCGGGGCTCACGGGGCCACCGCAGCGTGCAGGGCTCCGCCCGGCCTCCTGGGGCTCCGCCCCAGACCCCGCGCCTCAATCGCCGGCCGGGCTTGATTCGGCTCCCGCCAGCTATCAGGTGCGGCACAACCCAGCCTCGCCTGGGGGCACCCCCGGACGGAGTCTGGGGGAGATTGAGGCGCGGGGTCTGGGGCGGAGCCCCAGTGGGGCCGGGCGGAGCCCGGGGAACGGGGGAAGGGCGGGGTGGGGAACGGCCCCGCAGGGTTGGCCATCGGCGTCACGACGTCACCTGCCTGGGTTGGGGGTGGGCTGCTGCTGCGGAGGCTGGGACGGGGACGGCGGCTGCGCGGCTCCCCCGGGGCTCGGCCCGGCCGACGAAGGCGCCGCAGGAGCCGCGGGAGCCGCGGGCGCCGGGGCGGAGGCAGACGGCGACGGCGGAGGCGGAGGCGGCGGAGGCGGAGGCGGCGGAGGCGGCGGTTCGGCCGCCGCCGGGGTGCCGGTGATCTTGCCGTCGGGGCCGATGAAGACCGGGCTGCCGCCGGGGACGAGCCCCAGCTCCTGCGCCCGCCGCTGCAACGCGTCCGGCGCCGAGTACCCGTCCACGTCACGCTGCAGCGCCTGCTCCTCGTCCGTGAGCGCGGTGGTCTCCTTCTTCAGCCGGCTCAGCTGGAAGGAGCCCTCGTTCAGCGCCGAGTTCAGCAGCAGCAGGCTGATCAGACCGCCGGCGAGCAGCGCCACCACCAGCAGGACGAACGGCATCCGGGCCGCCTGCCCGCCCGGACGCGGACGGGGCCGGGGTCGGACGGGGCGCCCGCCGATCGCCCGGCCGAGCCGTGTGGCGGCCTTCCCGGCCTTGGTCACAGCCGCGCCTCCCGGATGCGTTCGACGCCGCGGAACCTCGCCGGGGCGGCCCGCCGGTTCTCGGCGATCTCCTCCTCCGTCGGCAGCTCCGCGCCGCGCGTCAGCAGCTTCAGCTTCGGCTGGTACTTCTCCGGGACGACCGGCAGCCCGGGCGGGGCCGTCGAGGCCGCGCCCGCCGCGAAGACCTGCTTCACGAGCCGGTCCTCCAGCGAGTGGTAGGAGAGCACGGCGATCCGCCCGCCGACCGCGATCCGGTCCACGGCCGCCGGGATGGCCCGCTCCAGGCCCGACAGCTCCCCGTTGACCTCGATGCGCAGCGCCTGGAAGGTCCGCTTGGCGGGGTTGCCGCCGGTCCGCTTGGCCGCCTGCGGCAGGGAGTCGCGGATCAGTTCGACCAGCCGGGCGCTGTTGGCGAAGGGCTCCTTCTCCCGCTCCCGGACGACCGCGGAGACGATCCGCTTGGCCTGCTTCTCCTCGCCGTACTGGCGCAGGATCCGCACGAGCTCGCCGGGCGCGTAGGTGTTGAGCACCTCGGCGGCGCTGATGCCGGTCGTCTGGTCCATCCGCATGTCCAGCGGCGCGTCCTGCGCGTACGCGAACCCGCGGTCGGCCTCGTCCAGCTGCATGGAGGAGACGCCCAGGTCGAAGAGGATGCCCTGGACGGCCGGGATGCCCAGGCCGTCGAGGACCTCGGCGAGGTCGGCGTAGATCGCGTGCACGAGGGTGGCCCGGTCGCCGAAGGGCGCGAGCCGCTCGCCGGAGAGCCGCAGGGCCTCCTTGTCGCGGTCGAGGCCGATCAGGTGCGCCTCGGGGAACCGGGTCAGCAGGGCCTCGCTGTGGCCGCCGAGGCCGAGGGTGCAGTCGACGACGACGGCCCCGGGCCTCTCCAGCGCCGGGGCCAACAGGTCCAGGCACCGCTGGAGCATCACCGGGACATGTCGGGACTCGCTAGTCAAAGCGCCCTCTCAGATAACGGCGCGGCAGGCATACGCCGCGCCGCGCACGCGGAGTGTTACCAAAGGGGCCGGGCGGCCGGTCAGGGCCGGGCTCCGGCCGGTTCGCGTCACTTTAGTGCAACGGTCGCCGCGGTCAACGAACCACCCCGCGCGGCGTGCGGGCGGCTCCGGGCGAACCCGCAAAAGCCCCGAATCACCCGGACGGCCGCGTCCTCCCCACCCCTGTGGGTTAGCTCACAACAAGGCTCGTTGACCTTCTTTGTCCGCCCTCACTCCATGCCCGCAATGGCTGTGACCACTACCGTCGTATGCATGACGACTTCCGTACCCCTGCCCGCCGACTCCGCGCCCCCGGCGGCCGGAGCCGATTCCGTCACCGACCGGCTGGTCGACGCGAACCGGCGGTACGCCGCGAAGTTCGCCGATCCCGGCATGGACGCCCACCCGGTCCTCCAGGTCGCCGTCGTCGCGTGCATGGACGCCCGTCTCGACCTGCACGCCGCCCTCGGTCTGGAGCTCGGCGACTGCCACACCATCCGCAACGCCGGCGGCGTGGTCACCGACGACACCATCCGCTCGCTCACCATCAGCCAGCGGGCCCTGGGCACCCGCGCGGTGATTCTCATCCACCACACCGGCTGCGGTCTCGAGAGCCTGACCGAGGACTTCCGGCACGAGCTGGAGGACGAGGTCGGCCAGCGCCCCGCCTGGGCCGTGGAGGCCTTCCGGGACGTCGACCAGGACGTACGCCAGTCCATGCAGAGGGTCCGTACCAACCCGTTCCTGCCCCACCGGGACGATGTGCGAGGCTTCGTCTTCGATGTGCACACCGGCCTCCTGCGGGAGATCGATCCCAGCTCTTGAGTGACACAGGGCCGTAACGCCGTCAACAATGCGGGGAGACGCCCCCCGGGAACCCCCCGGGTCCGGTGTCCGTGTGTGGGGTGGGCCGGTCATGCGCCAAGGGCGTCGGCCCTGGAAATGGGCCGAGGAGAACCTGGTGACGACGTATGACGACCGTGCGAGCCTCGCGGATCTGACCAGCACGGCCGAGCGGGTGCGGCACTCGGTCGAGAGCGTGATCGAGGGCAAGCCCGAGGTCGTGCGCCTCGCGCTGACCGTGCTGCTCGCCGAGGGACACCTGCTGATCGAGGACGTCCCCGGCGTCGGCAAGACGATGCTCGCCAAGACGCTCGCCAAGTCCATCGACTGCTCGGTGCAGCGCATCCAGTTCACACCGGACCTGCTGCCCTCCGACATCACCGGCGTCAGCATCTACGACCAGCAGCGCCGCGAGTTCGAGTTCAAGCCGGGCGCGATCTTCGCGCAGATCGTCATCGGCGACGAGATCAACCGCGCCTCGCCGAAGACCCAGTCCGCGCTGCTGGAGTCGATGGAGGAGCGCCAGGTCACCATCGACGGCACGACGTACACGCTGCCCAGCCCCTTCATGGTCGTCGCCACCCAGAACCCGGTGGAGATGGAGGGCACCTACCCGCTGCCCGAGGCCCAGCGGGACCGCTTCATGGCGCGGGTCTCCGTCGGCTACCCCAGCCCCGAGGCCGAGCTGCAGATGCTCGACGTGCACGGCGGGCTCTCCCCGCTCGACGACCTGACGGCCGTCGCGCACGCCCACGAGATCGTCAAGCTCATCGAGGCGGTCCGCGAGGTCTACGTGGCCGAGCCGGTCCGGCGCTACGTCGTCGACCTCGTCTCGGCCACCCGCAGCCACCCCGACCTGCGGCTCGGCGCCTCGCCCCGGGCCACCCTGCACCTGCTGCGCGCCGTGAAGGCCTCGGCCGCGCTCGCCGGCCGCGAGTACGTCCTGCCCGACGACGTCCAGGCGCTGGCCGGTCCGGTCCTCGCGCACCGGCTGCTGCCCACCGCCCAGGCCCAGCTGAACCGGCGCACCGCCGAGCAGGTCGTCGGCGAGATCCTCCAGCGCACCCCGGTCCCGGCCGCGCACGCCCGCGGCGAGATGCCGCCCGGCGCGGGCATCCGGGGCTTCTGATGAGCGCCGGTGCCCCGCACGGCGCCGGCGGCCAGGCGGATCGCGGCCAGGGCGGCGGGCTGCGCGCGTCGCTCTCCGGCCTGACCACCCGCGGCCGCTCCTTCCTGGCCGCCGGGATCGCCGCGGCCGCCTGCGCGTACGTACTGGGCCAGGGCGCGCTGCTCCGGGTCGGAATGCTGCTCGCCCTGCTGCCGCTCCTGTGCGTCTACGCCCTGCACCGCACCCGCCACCGGGTCTCCGGCAGCCGCCGGCTGACCCCGGGCCGGGTCCCCGCGGGCGCCGAGGCCAGGGTGCAGCTGCGCATGGACAACACCTCCCGGCTCCCCACCGGCCTGCTGATGCTCCAGGACCGAGTGCCGTACGTCCTCGGGCCGCGGCCCCGGTTCGTCCTGGACCGGGTCGAGCCCGGCGGCCGCCGCGAGGTGTCCTACCGGGTCCGCTCCGACCTGCGCGGCCGCTACCCGCTGGGTCCGCTCCAGCTGCGGCTGACCGATCCCTTCGGGCTGGTCGAGCTGACCCGCTCGTTCAGCGCCTTCGACACCCTCACCGTCATCCCGCGCACCGAGCCCCTGCCGCCGGTGCGGCTGTCGGGCGAGTCCTCCGGCTACGGCGACGGGTCGCGCCGCTCGCTGGCCCTGGCCGGCGACGACGACGTGATCCCGCGCGGCTACCGGCGCGGCGACGACCTGCGCCGGGTGCACTGGCGCTCCACCGCCCGCTACGGCGAGCTGATGGTCCGCCGCGAGGAGCAGCCGCAGCGCAGCAGGGCCACCGTCCTGCTGGACACCCGGCAGGACGCCTTCGAGGGCGCCGGACCCGACTCGGCCTTCGAGTGGGCGGTCTCCGCGGCCGCCTCGAGCCTGGTGCACCTGCTGGAGCAGGGCTACGCGGTACGGCTGCTCACCGACACCGGGGACTGCGTGCCCGGTCCGGGCGGCGGCTTCTCCTCCGGCGGGCACGAGTCCGCGGAGGCCGCCGGGCTGATGATGGACACCCTCGCGGTCGTCGGGCACTCGGACGGCACGGGACTCACCCGGGCCTACGACGCCGTGCGCGGCGGCGGCGGTGGCGGCTTCGGCGAAGCCGGCGGGGACGGGCTCCTCATCGCCTTCTTCGGCGACCTGGACGACGTACAGACGGATCTGGCGGCCAAGATGCGCCAGCGCACCGGGGGCGCGGTGGCCTTCGTACTGGACTCGGCGGCCTGGTCCGGGCAGCCGGCGCGGGACCAGGCCCCGCTCCCGGTGGAACAGCGGCTGCACCGGCTGCGCGACGCGGGCTGGACGGCGCTCGCCGTGCCGCCCGGGGTCGCCTTCGGCGAGCTGTGGCGGCGTGCGGGGAGCACGGCGTTCGGCACGGGAACCTCGGGAGGCCGGGTATGAGCGGGCGCGCGAGAGTGACGCTGTTCGCGGCGCTGGCGACGCTGCTCACGGCGTGGTCGCTGGTCCCGCTGGTCGAATCGGCGGGCTGGCTGCTCCAGGCGGCGCTGCTGCTGGCCGTGCAGAGCGCGGTGGGGGCCGGGGCCCGGCGGGTGCCGCTGGCCAGGTCGCTGACCGTGGCCGCGCAGCTGCTGGTGTCGCTGCTGATCCTCGCGGCCCTCTTCGCGGGGAAGGGCGAGTCGACCGGGAGCGGGCCGCTGGCCTACCTGGTGACGGACTTCGGGGCGCTGTTCCAGCGCGGTGTGCAGGACGTGAGCGAGTTCGCGATCCCGGCCCCGCTGACGGACGGCATCCGGCTGCTGCTGGTGTCCGGGGTGCTGCTGATCGGGCTGCTGGTGGACGCCCTCGCGGTGACCCTGCGGACGGCTGCCGCGGCGGGGCTGCCGCTGCTCGCGCTGTACTCGGTGGCCGCCGGCCTGTCGGGCGGCGGGGAGGCCTCCTGGTTCTCCTTCCTGCTGGCCGGCTGCGGCTACCTGATGATGCTGCTGGCCGAGAGCCGGGACCGGCTGGCGCAGTGGGGCCGGGTCTTCGGCTCGGCCCCGCGCGAGCGGGTCTCGTCCGCGTCCGGCCTCGGCGGCGGCAGGGAGGGCCGGCTCACGGCCCCGGTGCGGACCGGCCGGCGGATCGGCGCGATGGCCCTGGGCCTGGCGCTGGCGGTGCCGGCGGCGCTGCCCTCGCTCGGCGGCGGACTGCTGGGCGGTCCGGGCGAGGGCGACGCTACCGACGGCGGTGTGGGCGGGACGATCTCGGCGGTGAACCCGCTGGTGTCCCTGCAGAGCAACCTGAACGCGCAGGACAACCGGGTCGTGCTCAAGTACCGGACGGACAATCCCCAGCAGGGCGAGCAGTACCTGCGGATCCTGGCGCTGGACGAGTTCAACGGGATCAGGTGGGAGGCCTCCGGGCGGGCCCTGTCCGACGTCCCGGAGCGGCTGCCGAATCCGCCCGGGCTCAGCGGGGACGTCCGCCAGGGCGCGGCCGAGGTGCAGACCAACGTGTCGGCGGCGGAGTCCTACACCCAGCGCTACCTGCCCATGCCGTACCCGGCGACCTCGGTGGAGATCCCGGGGAAGTGGCGGTTCGAGCCGGCCGGGCGGACCCTGGTCGGGGACCAGCTGGGCAAGGACAGGTTCCAGAACGTGCAGGGCGCGCAGTACTCCGTACGGAGCCTGCTGCTGAAGCCGACGGCGGAGCAGCTGCGCTCGGCGCCCGAGCCGGACCCGGCGATCCGCGCCGAGTACACGAAGATGCCGGACAACCTGCCGGCGGTGGTCTCCGACACGGCGCGCCAGGTGACGCAGGGGGCCAAGGACAACTACACGCGGGCCGTGAAGCTCCAGGACTTCTTCGCCGTGAACGGCGGGTTCCGCTACAACACGAAGACGGCCTCGGGCACCGGTCCGCTGGCGGTGGCCCGCTTCCTCGCCGACAAGGAGGGCTTCTGCGTCCACTTCGCCTTCTCGATGGCGGCGATGTCCCGTTCGCTGGGCATCCCGGCGCGGGTGGCGGTGGGCTTCACCCCGGGCGAGAAGCAGCCGGACGGCAACGTGAACGTGTCGATGCGGGACGCGCACGCCTGGCCGGAGCTGTACTTCGAGGGCGTGGGGTGGACGCGGTTCGAGCCGACGCCCCGGGCCGGCATCAACGTGCCGGACTACTCCCGGGCGCAGGCCCCGACGGCCCAGCCGTCGGCGCCCGCGGCGCTGCCCTCGCAGGGCGCGGCGCAGCCGACGCCCGCGCCGTCGAAGTCGGACGAGTGCCCGCCGGAGCTGAAGAAGCTCGGCGAGTGCGGTGCGGCCGCGCCGCGGCAGAGCGCGTCCGGTGGCGGCGGGCCGTCGGTGTCGGCGGTGCTGGGCTGGGCCGGCCTGGCGGTGGCGGTGATCGGTCTGCCGCTGCTGCCGCTGCTGTGGCGCGGCCGGCTGCGGGCCCGCAGGCTGCGTTCCGGGGAGGTGCCGGAGGCGTGGCGGGAGCTGGGCGACGCCGCCTGGGACGTGGGCGTCCGGCCGGACGAGGCGCTGTCGCCGCGGCGGGCGGCCGTACGGGTGGTGGAGCTGGGACGGCTGGACGCGGAGGCCGGGGCCGCGGTGCACCGGGTCGCGGGGGCGCTGGAGCGGGCCCTGTACGCGCCGCCGGGTGCGGCCGTGTCGTACCCGGCGCTGGCGGACGACGTCCTGCTGGCGCGGGCGGGGCTGCTGGCCGGCGTCGGCCGCCTCGGCCGGCTGCGGGCCCTGCTGCTGCCGCGCTCGGCGGCCCGGCTCGCGTGGTCGGCGTCCCGCCGGTGGTCGGCCCTGGCCGACCGCGCGAGCACCCTGTCGACCCGCGTCCGCATCCGCCTGCCCCTGCGGGGACGCGGCTGAGGGCTGCCGGGGGCTCCGCCCCCGGACCCCCGCGCCTCAAACGCCGGCGGGGCTGGATTTGGCTACGGCACCCGCGGACGCGCGAACGCGGCGAGGCTCGATCCCCCCGAGCCCCGCCGCGTTCGCGTACCGCATCACGGAGGAGGTACCCGGTCCGCTCCGCAGCCCCGTGTCGGCGGTGCGGACCGGGCCTCCTGTCCGTTGCCCCCAGTCTGGCGTCCGCGCAGGTGGGGGCCCATCCGCGCAGGTACTCATTTCCGTGCCTAGGTACGGATACTCAGCCGCCGCGGCAGGCCCCACCAGTTGTACGGGCTCCGCCGCCCGGGCGGCACCGCCGACTGGGGGTCAGTGCCCGCTGACCCGGCCCCGCAGCAGCAGCGACAGCGCCGAGTGGACGTCGTCGAGCGACCGCTCGCGCTGGAAGGACTGCCAGTCCAGCGCGGCCACCAGCACCATGCCGACCAGCGCGGCCGCGGTCAGCGGCACGTCGATCTCGGCGCTCAGCTCACCGCGTTCGACGCCCTCGCGCAGCACCGTCTCCACGACGGCCACCGCCTCCTGCCGGACGACCATCAGCGTGGACTGCCACGCCCGGTTGGTCCGCCAGAGCTCGGCGACGTACAGCTGGGTGAAGGCCGGGTAGCGGTCGATGAAGACGAGGCCGGCCCTGATCATCGCGTCGAGTGCCTCGACGCGGCTGCCGCCGCGCGCCTCGGTCTCCTCCTCGGCCGTCCGCAGCGAGACGGTCAGCAGCCCGACCCCGTGCCGCAGGAGCTCCTCGAAGAGGTCGTTCTTGCTCGCGAAGTTGTAGTAGACGGTGCCCTTCGCGACGCCCGCCCGCTCGGCGATCTCCTCGACCGTGGTCGCGGAGAAGCCCTGCTCGGCGATGAGGGTCACGGCCGCTTCGTAGAGCTTTTGGCGGGTGGCCTGCCGCCGGCTGCCCACGGCGGCGGAGGTGCTGCTGCTTTCCATGGCGCTGATTCTCACAGGTCACCGGCTCCTCAGAGGCTCAGTTCGGGGTGCAGCCGGTCCATGGTCCATACCTGCTTGCCGCGGGCGGCGAGCGCGGTGAGGGCCAGGGCGCCGACCGTGAAGGCCACCAGGACCGCGCCGCCCTGCCACACGGGGGCGAGGTCGCCGCCCGTGATGAGGCGGCGCAGGCTCTCGACGACGTACGACATCGGCAGGTACGGGTGGATGGCGTTGAAGAAGCCCGGGCTGGTCTGTACGGGGTAGGTGCCGCCCGCCGAGGTCAGCTGGAGCATCAGGACGGCGAGCACCAGGATCCGCCCGGCGGCGCCGAACTTGGCGTTGAGCCACTGGACGATCGCCGCGAAGCAGCCGGTGACCAGCATCAGGAAACCGACGGTGAGGGCCGGGCGGGCCATCTCCAGGCCGAGGCCCCAGTGGAGCACGGCCATGAGCAGGCTCACCTGCGCGGCCCCGAGGCTCGCCACGGGCAGCCAGCCGGCCAGCGCGATCCGCCAGGGCGAGGCGCCGGCGGCCAGGGCCCGCCGGTTGAGCGGGGCGATCAGCATGTAGGCGACCATCGCGCCGACCCACAGGGAGAGCGGGATGAAGTACGGGGCGAAGCCGGTGCCGTAGTTGGGCGCCTTGTGCAGGGACTGGTTGGCGAGGCGGACCGGGTCGGCCATGACCTCGGTGCGGGTGTCGCGCTGCTGCTGGTCGTAGTCGGGGATCTTGCCGACGCCCTCGTGCAGGCCGCCGGCGAGCTCGCCGCTGCCGTCGACGAGCTTGAACATGCCGCCGCTCAGGCTGTGCGCGCCGTCGCCGAGCTTGCCCACGCCCTCGCTGAGGGCGCCGGAGCCGGTGGTGGCGGTGCCGATGCCGGTGTGCAGTCCGGCCATGCCGGTGGCGACCTGCTGGGCGCCGGCGTTGAGGGCGTTGACCTGGGCGACGGCCGCGTCGAGGTCGGAGGCGAGGCCGGGGGCCTTGTCGACGAGGAGGCGGGCCTTCTTCTCCAGGTCGGTGAGCTGGGTGCGGAGCTTGGTGACGTCGCCGTTCGCGTTCTTGACCAGGGTGCTGACGTCACCGGCGAGTTCGGCGGCCTCGGCCGCGTCGTCCTTGACCTTCTTCAGGTCGGGGCAGGAGGCCAGGTGCGGCTCCTTGCCGGGGGTGACGCAGTGCTTGGTGTAGTAGGCGTCCGCGCCCTGGGAGGCCTTCTTGGCGGCGGCCGCGGCGGCCGGGGCCTTCTCGGCGAAGGTGCCGAGGTGGTTGTTGACCACCTTCGCGCTGTCGGCGACGAGCTCGGCGGTGTCCGCCAGGTTCTTGGGGTCCTGGACGAAGGGGCGGGCCTTGTCTGCGGCGCCGTTGACCTTGTTCGCGAGCTTCTGGGTGCCGGCCGCGACGTCCTTGGAGCCGGTTTCCAGCTTGCCGGCGCCCGAGTTGAGCTTGCGCAGGCCGCCGGCGAGTTCGCCGCTCTTGTCCTTGGCCGTGTCGAGGCCCTCGGCGAGCTCCTTCGCGCCCTCCTGGGCCTTGCCCGCGCCGTCCTTGAGCCGGTCGGCGCCGTCGGCGGCCTCGGCGGTCTTGTCGTGGAGGTCGGAGAAGCTGACGAAGATCTTGTCGAGGAAGCCGCGGGAGGCGTTGGTGGACGCCGCCGAGCGGACCTCGGAGAAGACGGTGCGCGAGATCGAGCCGACGATGTAGTTGTTGGCGTCGTTGGTGCGGACCTGGAGGGCGCCGGTGGCGGGGTCCTCACCGGAGCTGGAGGCGATCTTCTCGCTGAAGTCGGCGGGCATGGTGAGGGACAGGTAGTACGTCCCGTTCTCCAGGCCCTTGGCGGCCTCCTCCGCGCTGACCTCGCGCCAGTCGAAGGTCTTGCTGTCGTGGAGCTTCTTGGTGATCTCGTCACCGGCGTCGATGCGCTTGCCGTCGACGGTGGCGCCGTTGTCGGAGTTGACGAGGGCGACGGGCACCTTGTCGAGGCGGCTGTACGGGTCCCAGAAGGACCAGAGGTACAGGGCTCCGTAGAGCAGCGGCAGCAGGAGCAGTGCGACGAGAGCGGCCCGGGGCAGCTTCCCCCGCCCGAACCGCTTCAGCTCAAGCGCGGCCAGCTTCGGCGAGCGCATCGTCCGCCCCCTTCGTGTCGTCGTCGTTCTCGGTGTCGTTCTCGGTGCCGGTGCCGGTGCTCGCGCTCGCGCCCGTCTCGGTGTCGGCTTCGGCTTCGGCGCCGGCGCCGGTCCGCAGGACGAGCGCGTCCTCGGGAGCCTCGCTGCACACCGCGAGGACGGTGGTCCCCGCGGCGGCGACCGAGCGGAGCAGGGCCCAGGCCTCGGTGCGTTCGGCGTCCGAGAGCTTCATGTCGAGGTCGTCCAGGGCCAGCAGCCGCGGCGAGCCGAGCAGCGCGATGGCCACGGACAGCCGTACGGCTTCCAGGCGTTCCAGGTCCCGTACGGAGGTGCGCTGCCCCTTGGGCAGCGTGGTGAGGTCGAGTCCCGCGGCGTCCAGGGCCGCGTTGATCCGGGCCGTGCTGCTCGCGCGGCGTTCGCCGCGGGGGCGCAGCAGGGCGCGGACCGGGCCCTCGTAGCGGCGCTGGAGCAGGGCGCCCTCGCGCAGCTGCTCGGCGACGGTGAGGGCCTGGTCGAGCTCGTTGACGCCGGACACCGGTCCGAGGGCGGCGATCCGGCGGACCGCGGCCATCCTCTTCGGCAGCCGGTGGCGGCCGACCTCGGCGTGTCCCTCGGTGGGTTTCATCCGTCCGGTGAGGGCAAGGAGCAGGCAGGTGCGGCCGCTGCCGGAGGGGCCCTCGACCGCGATGAGCGAGCCGGGCTCCGCGTCGATGCCGATGCCGCGGAAGGCCCAGCCGCGCGGGCCCTTGAGTCCGAAGTCCTCGGCTTTGACGGCCGCGCCGTGCGGGCTGTCCACACCGTCCCCCTTCGTTTTGAACTGACCGGTCAGTTCAAAAACTATCAGCTCTTTC
This sequence comes from Streptomyces sp. NPDC058525, assembly GCF_042719495.1. NCBI lineage: Bacteria > Bacillati > Actinomycetota > Actinomycetes > Kitasatosporales > Streptomycetaceae > Streptomyces > Streptomyces sp. NPDC058525. The sequence continues at coordinate 2,288 of NZ_JBHXNP010000109.1, read as the reverse complement.
CGCACCGTGCGCGCAGCGGAGGGCAGTTGCCCCCGCATGACCCCAAAAACCGCAGGTCAGGGCGATTGTCAGTGGGGCCGGTCACGATGGAGGCAACGCATCGACAGGAGGTTCGCAATGGCCACACCGTCCCCGTCCCCTGTCCACCCCGTCCTGCGGAGGTCGTCGGCGCCGCCGGCCGCCCTCGACCTGCTCGCCAAGGCCCACGACGGCCTGGCCGAGGCCGCCCGCCTGCCCCGTCCCAACGAGCGCTACGCCACCGCCCACCTGGCCGCGCTGCGCACCGCCGCGGCCGTGCTCGCCGCGCGCGGACGGCCCGAACCGGTGAACCCGCGGCGGCGGCCGAGGATCCGCAGCGCGTGGGAGGTGCTGCCGGAGATAGCGCCGGAGCTGGCGGAGTGGAGCGCGCTCTTCGCCTCCGGCGCGGCCCGCCGGGCCCGGGCCGAGGCGGGGATACCGGACGCGGCCAGCAGCCGGGACGCGGACGATCTGGTGCGCGCGGTCTCGATGTTCCTGCGCCTGGTGGAGCGGATGCTCGCGATCCGGCCTCCGCAGCAGCCCCTGCCCCAGCCCCGTCCGGAACGGCCCGAGGCGGGCTGAGGCCGGCTGAGGCGGGCTGAGGCCGGCTGAGGCGGGCTGAGCCGGCGATGAGGGGCCGGGGCCCCGGCGCCCGGCCCCGAAAGACGGGCCCTTGACGCGGGAGGCAATAGGGTGGGGCCCGGTGGGGCACTGACCCCTCACCCGTTGCCTACCGCGCCGAGGAGCCATCAGCCGTGTCGGACACTTCCCGCCCCCGTGCCTCCCTCCGCACCGCCGTGGTGTGGGAGGTCCTCAAGGAGGCGCTCGACCGCCGCGTGAAGGCGACCGGCCGGGATGTCCTGGACGTGCTCGACACCGGTGGCGGCACCGGGAAGTTCGCCGTGCCGGTGGCCCGCCTGGGCCACCGGGTCACCGTGGTCGACCCCAGCCCGAACGCACTGTTCGGGCTGGAGCGCCGGGTGGCCGAGGCCGGGGTCGCCGACCTCGTCCGCGGGGTCCAGGGCGACGCCCAGGGCCTGCTGGACGTCGTCGAGCGGGACGCCTACGACGTGGTGCTCTGCCACGGCGTGCTGGAGTACGTGGACGACCCGGCCGAGGGCGTGGCCAACGCGGTCGCGGCCCTGCGCCCCGGCGGCACGCTCAGCCTGCTGGCCGCCGGGCTCGGCGGAGCCGTGCTCGCGCGCGCCCTGGCCGGGCACTTCACGGAGGCCCGTACCGCCCTGACCGACCCGGCCGGCCGCTGGGGCTCGGGCGACCCGGTGCCCCGCCGCTTCACCGCCGAGACCCTCGCCGAGCTGGTCGGCGGGGCCGGCCTGGAGGTCGGCGCGGTGCACGGCGTACGGATCTTCGCCGACCTCGTCCCGGGCGTCCTGGTGGACACCGAGCCCGGCGCCGTGGAGGCCCTGTTGCGCCTGGAGGAGGCCGCCGCGGAGCTGCCCGCCTTCCACGCGGTCGCCACGCAGTTGCACGTACTGGGCGAGAAGCAGGCCTGATCTGCGATCTTCGTCGGACGGAGTCGGCCACACACCCTCCGAACCGGCGATCGGCCCCGTATGATCGGGGCAGTGACCGGCATGGTGGACGTGCCATTGGGGAATAAGCGCCTCAGTGGCCGCTCCCGCGGCGGCACGGATCGTTGTCGATACGGATCCATGACTGATCTATTCGAGAACGTGGCGTAGAGGGCGGGTATCACGGGGGCGATTCCCCGCCTATCCTGAAGGGGACCCCTGGTCGCTACCCCCCGCGACCGACGGATGAGGAGGACTCCCGTGCCGCTCTCGGAGCACGAGCAGCGCATGCTCGAGCAGATGGAGCGAGCGCTGTACGCCGAAGATCCCAAGTTCGCGACAGCGCTTGAGGGAAGCGGACTGCGCACGTACACCCGGCGACGGGTCTACCAGGCAGTCGCAGGCATTGTGGTGGGTATCGCGCTCCTCATGGCCGGCGTGATCTGGCAGGACGTGCTCTGGGTCAGTGTGGTGGGGTTTCTCGTCATGCTGGGCTGCACGGTCCTCGTGGTCACCGGTTGGCGCAAGGCACCCAAGCCTGGCGAGCAGCCCGTCTCCGGAAGTGCAGAAGGCTCGGCCCGCGGCCGCAGCCGGCAGCGTCGGTCGATGATGACCCGCATCGAAGAACGGTGGCAGCGCCGCCGTGACGAACAGGGGCAGTAGCGCCCCAGGACATCGTGAGTGAGGGGACGGGACCCCGGCGGCCTGCCACCCCACCCAACACAGCGGCACCCCCCC
>NZ_JBHXNP010000108.1:0-31515 GCF_042719495.1 Streptomyces sp. NPDC058525 | reverse complement strand
GCGTCTCCCCCTATCCCCCCCTCTCACCCCGGGGGGGGGGGTTATAAGCTGCGTGGTTTTTGTCAATCTTTGGGGGGGGGGGTCGGGGGGGGGGGGGCGCGGGGGGCCAGTCCCCGCGCCCGCCGCCCCCCCACGGAAAGGGAGCCGTGCTTCTGTGGGTCAGGCCACCCTGACAGTGCCGATGATCAGGCGACTGCGGGGGCGGGCAGCCCGCGGCTGGTGACCAGCTGCGCGCTGCCGTCGGCCAGCCGGTACGACAGTCCGACGACGGCCGTGCGTCCCGAAGCGACCTGGTCGGCGAGCACCCTGGAGCGGTCCAGGAGCAGGTCGACGGTGTGCCGTATGTGCTCGGCGATGATGTCGTCGTCCTCCGTGAGGCCGGCAGCGCGGGCGGCCAGGACGCTGGGCGTGACGCGCTCGATGACGTCGCGGACGTATCCGGTGGCACTGACACCGTCGCTGAGTGCGGCGCGAGTGGCGGCAACGGCGCCGCACGAGTCGTGGCCCAGGACCACGACCAGCGGGCAGTCGAGCACGCTCACGCCGTACTCGATGCTGCCCAGCACTTCCGGCCCGGCGACGTGGCCGGCGGTACGGACCACGAACAGGTCGCCCAGACCGCGGTCGAAGATGATCTCGGCAGCGAGACGTGAGTCCGAACAGCCGAAGAGCACGGCGAACGGACGCTGGGCCGGCGCCGTCTCGGTGCGCCGCAGGGCATCCTGGTTCGGGTGCTCAGGAGTGCCTGCGGTGAACCGCTTGTTGCCGGCCAGCAGCAGCTCGAAGGCTGCGGAGGGAGTCGGAGGCAGGGAGTCGTTCATGGCGGCAGACTACGTCCCGGCCCGCGGGGCCGCCCACGCGGGTGCGCGAGTGTGCGCCCCGCAGAGGACCAGCGGGGACGGGCCACGGACGCGTTCGAAAGCGCTTAGGATCAGCCGGTTCGTGTCCCCCGAGCGGAGTGGCCCCCGTGAGCGCGTTGATCCGTCCGTCCGGTACCTCCGCCGGTCTGCTGCCCGTTCGGGTGCTGTCCCGGGTCGAGGAGGGCGAGCAGCTGCACGCCCTGCTGTGGCAGGTGGGCCCCGGCTGGCGGATGATCAGCAGCGCGGTGCTCGGCGGAGGAATCGGGGAGCGGGCGTGGGTCTTGAACGCGCAGGTGTCCCATGGCTACCGGCGCGACGATCCGGACCGGCATCTGGCCGACCTGGCTCACGAGGCGGGCGTACGAGGCACGGGTGTGGGGTTGATGACGGCTGCCGATGTCCGTCAGTACGGCCGTGGATGCGATGACGGAGTCGAAGCGACGGTCACGGCAGGGCTCGGAGTGCGGGGATGGGCGGCCACGACGGCCCGGACCGAGGCGTTCGTGCCCCGGCCCGGGACCATCAACATCGTCGTCGCCCTTCCTGTCGCCCTGACGGACGCCGCGCTGGTCAACGCGGTGGCCACGGCCACCGAGGCCAAGGTGCAGGCTCTGGTCGAGGCCGGTTACGACTGCTCCGGCACCCCGACCGACGCGGTGTGCGTCGCCGCCCCCGTGCCGGCCCGAGGCGGCGAGGTCCACTGCTTCGCGGGGCCCCGGTCGCTGTGGGGAGCTCGCCTGGCCCGAGCCGTCCACAGCGCCGTGCTCGCCGCCACTCCCTGACGTCCCCGCACGGCCAGGGCGGCGCGTCCCCCCTTCCCCCGCAGAGCCCGTGCATACCCTGGCGACAGCCGCATCCGCACGAGTCGGCAAGGAGCGTGAGGGCACCGATGGCTGAAGCGCAGGACGACCGGCCCGACGTGATGGTCATCGGTGCGGGAGCCGCCGGACTGGCATGCGCGGCGGACCTCGCCGCGGCCGGTCTGCGCGTGCGCCTTCTGGAAGCCGAGGACACGGTCGGAGGGCGCATCCGCACCTACCGCGTCGCAGGCTTCACCACCGACCGCGGCTTCCAGGTGTTCAACACCTCCTACCCGCAGGTCAAGCACCGCCTCGACCTGCCCGCCCTTCGCCTGCGGCCGTTCACCCCCGGTGTGCTGGTCCACACCGACGGCGGGCGGCTGCGGCTCACCGATCCCACGCGGCGCCCCCGCGACGGGATCGGTCTCCTCACCGGAGGGCAGGTCAAGCCGCGCGACCTGCTCGCCTTCGGCACCCTGTCCGCACACGCCCTGCTCGCACCCGCCTCCCGGGTGCGGGCCCGCCCCGACGTCACCACCCGCGCGGCTCTGGCCGACGCGGGCTTCTCCGAGGACTTCGTCGAAACCTTCTTCCGACCCTTCCTGGCCGGGGTGTTCCTGGAGGACTCCCTGGAGACCTCCGCCCGGTTCTTCCACCTGGTCTGGCGCAGCATGCTGCGCGGCACGCTCTGCCTCCCCCTCGACGGCATCGGCGCCGTACCGGCCCAGCTCGCGGCCGGACTGCCCAGCGGGGTGGTGCGCACCCTGTCGCCGGTGTCCGCGCTGACACCGGGGGGAGTGGTCGTCGGCGGAGGGGAACTGCCGGCCCGAGCCGTCGTCGTCGCCACCGGCACCGCCGCTGCGGCACGCCTGCTGCCCGGCCTCGAGCCGGCCGCGGGCCGGACCGTCACGACCCTCTACCACGCGGTCGAGCGTTCCCCCCTGCCGGAACCGACGCTGCTCGTCGACACACGCCGCAGATTCCTCAACACCTGCGTACTGACCGAGGTGCAGCCCGGCTACTCCCGTGACGGCAGGAGCCTGGTGTCGACCTCCGTGCTCGGCGCCCCCACCCCGGCCGAGGAGGCCGCCGTGCTCACCGCCCTCGCCGAGGCGTACGGCGCGGACACCGCCACCTGGGAGCCGGTGCACCGCGTGACGGTACGCAACGCCCTGCCCGCCATGACCCCGCCGATGCCCCTCACCCGGACGACCCGGTACGCCCCGGGCCGCTACGTCTGCGGGGACCACCGTGCGACGGGCTCGCTCCAGGGAGCACTGGCCTCGGGAGCGAGGGCGGCCCGCGAGGTCCTCGCCGACCTCAAGACTCCGGGAACGCCCTGACGCACGTCACACACCCACCCGGACCGCTCTCACCACCAGGTCGTCCACGGACCGCCCTTGAACGGGCCCACAATCTCCGCGGTGATCCAGCCACCGTAGAAGTCACCGGGTTGCATCGTTGCGCGGCACGTAGAAGACCGGGGGGTGACTCGTTTCCAGCACCCGTATGCAAGCCCGGGAGTCGGCGAGCGTCACTCCCCGATGCTTGATCACCACGTGCCGCGCATCCCGCTCCACGCGCGGCGGACGCGGATGCTCCCCGACCGATTCAGTCGACGGCGGGCCGTCTGTTCGCCGAGCCTCGCTCATGGTGTGCACCTCCACCTGCCCTTCTCTCATGCGGGTGGCGGCGGATGCACTGGGTCTGACCCTTCTCCCTCCGGCACCCGGACGAGAAAGACTTCGTCGACGAAACACCAGGCCCAGGGCTCGTCGGGGGCCAGGGACAGCACCACGGGGTGTCCGGTCTGCGCATGGTGGGCGTAGGCGTGCCGGCCTCGGGAGCTGTCGCAGCAACCGATGTTGCCGCACGTGGCGCACCACCTCAGCCGGGTCCAGGTCCAGCCGCGGGCACGGCATTGCGCGCAGACCTCGTACAGCGTCCCGGGAGACGCGGGCAGCAGTTCCAGGTGGGAACAGGTGTGCCCTTGCGGACGTCCTCCGTCGGGTGACACCGCCCAGGAGGAGAGCGGCTGTCGCAGGCTGTCGGAGTTCTTCTCGGCGCCGGCCATGGGCGGTTCCTTCCGGCCTGGGACAGGGCGGCCCACCTCGGCGTCCAGTCTATTGCGGGCGGGACGGGGCCGATCCGAGCGGACGGAGCCGTGGTCCACCGACTGGCCTGTCAGGGCGGGCTCTGACCCCGCCCCCGGTCGGTCCGCAGAACCTCGTCGATGTCGCCGAGCCGGTGCAGCCCCTGCACCGCGCGGGCGGTGCGCGGGTTGGCGGCCAGCCGGGAGCCGTGGCGGTGGACGAAGGACCAGTAGCCGGTGGTGTACGGGCAGGCCCGATCGCCGGTGCGGTCCGTCGGGCGGTAGGCGCAGCCGTCGCACAGGTCGCTCATGCGGTGGATGTAGGCCCCCGCCGTGGTGTACGGCTTGGTGGTCATCAAGCCGCCGTCGGCGTACTGGGACATGCCGATGACGTTGGGGAGTATCACCCAGTCGTAGCCGTCGACGAAGCAACGGTGAAACCAGTCGGTGACGGCGCGCGGGTCCCAGCCGCGCTGGAGCGCGTAGCTCCCGAGCAGCATCAGCCTGGGAATGTGATGCGTCCATCCCGTGTCGCGCACCTGCGTCAGGACCGTGGACAAGCAGCGGGCGGCGACGGCATCGGCATCGAGGTCGAGGAACCATTCGGGCAGCGGGGCGCGGTGCCGTAGGGCGTTGCGGTGGCGATAGTCCTCGCCGAAGTACCAGTACGCGTGCCATACGTACTCGCGCCAGCCCGCGACCTGCCGCACGAACCCTTCCGCACTGTGCACGGGCACCTGTCCGGCGCGCCACGCGTCTTCGGCCGCGCCGACCACCTCCGCCGGGTCGAGCAGTCCCAGGTTGAGCGAGGAGGACAACAGGCTGTGGCTCATCACCGGGTCGCCGGCCAGGACCGCGTCCTCGTGGGGACCGAAGCCGGCGAGCCGGTGCTCGATGAAGCGGCGCAGCGCTGCCAAGGCCTCACGGCGCGAGGCGGGAAAGCCGCGCGGACCGTCCCGTCCGACGAAGCCGATGCCCTCCTCCCGCTCCCAGCGGTCCAGGTCCGCCCGTACCTCCTCGTCGATGTCGTTCTCGCGGGGGCGGTACGGCGCGGGAGCGGCAAGGGTCCGCATCCCCTTCGACGGGGGTTCCCGGTTGGCGTGGTCGTGGTTCCACCGTCCGCCGGCGGGCTCGTCACCGTCCATGAGCAGGTGGAGTTCGCGTCGCATCCACCGGTAGAAGTCCTCGTGCCGCAGCCGGTCGTGCCCCGCTGCCCAGGAACGGAAGGCCGCTTGCGGGACCAGGAAGCCGCGTGCCGGCAGTACGCGTACGTTCTCCATCGAGCTGACCAGGGTGTGTGCGGCCCGTGACGTGGGGTGGTGGACCGTGACCGATGCCTTGCCGACGGCTTCGCGCAGGCCCGCGGTGTAGGTGTCGGCGCGTACGTAGCGGACGCGGTCGCCGAGCTCGGCCGCACGGTGCCGCATGGCCGAGAGAATCAGATGCGCCTTGGCGCGGTGGAACCGGCGGCGGCGGAAGACCGAACGGGCCTCGATGATCACCACTGGTGCGTTCGCGGCCGGGCCCTGTTCACTCGGTGCGAGGAAGTGGGGACCGAGCTGGTCTCCGAACAGCCACTGCCAGTCAGCCACGGAAACCCCTCGCTCGGCCCGATGAGGAATCCACCCAAACACCCGATCCGTTCACGCGCGATGCAGGGCCGCGCCCACAGGGGCGGAGTTCGCCTCGATGGGCGACGGGGCCGCCCCTCCCAGGCGCCACCCGGGGCGCGTGGGAGGGGCGATCGTGCGTCACGGCAACGGGGTCGCGCCGAGGGTCATGTCCGGCCTCCAGGCTGCGCCGCGGCTGCGTCCGCGGTGGCCTGGCTGGTGGGTCGGGCCAGCGTGCTGGGCCACCAGGCGCGCGGGCCGATGTCGATGACCAGGGCCGGCACCAGCAGGGAACGCACGACGAGGGTGTCGAGCAGGACGCCGAAGGCGACGATGAACGCGATCTGGACCATGAAGGCCAGGGGGATGACCATCAGCGCGGCGAAGGTGGCGGCGAGGACCACGCCGGCTGAGGTGATGACCCCTCCCGTGGTGATCAGCCCGCGCAGGACTCCCTCGCGGGTGCCCAGGGTGAGCGCCTCCTCGCGGACGCGGGACATCAGGAAGATGTTGTAGTCGACGCCGAGGGCGACGAGGAACACGAACCCGTAGAGCGGAACGGAGGCGTCCGTCCCGCTGAAGCCCAGCAGTTGCCCGAAGACGAGGGCGGACACGCCCAGCGTGGCGAGGAAGTTCAGGGCGACCGTCGCCACCAGAAGGACCGGCACGAGCACGGAGCGCAGGAGTGCGATCAGGATCAGCAGGATGATGCCGAGGACGATCGGGACGATCAGCGTGCGGTCGCGGGCGGAGGTCTGCTGGGTGTCGTACTGCTGGGCCGTGTAGCCGCCGACCAGCGCATCGGCCCCCGGCACCGCGTGAACGCCCTCTCGCAGCCGCTGGATCGTCTCCTGCGCGGCGTCGCTGTCGGCCGCCGCCTCGAGCGTGGCGTCCAGGCGGACGCGGCCGTCCACGACGAGCGGGTCCCCGGTGCCCGGCCGGCCGCTCGTGGTGATCGGTGAGACGGTGGCGACGCCGTCCGTCGCCTCGGCCGCCGCTCGTACCTCGGCTGCTCGGCCTGCGTCGGTGATGATCACGGCGGGGTTGCCGGAGCCGCCGGGGAAGTGCCGGGCCAGGGTCTGTTGGGCGGCGACCGAAGGGGCGTCGTTGACGAAGATCTCGTCCAGCGGCACGCCCTTGGACGACAGGGCGGGGGAAAACCCGGCCAGCACCACGAGCAGCAGCGCAGTCGACACCCACACCCGCCGTGGTGCCCGATCGATCACCGCGGCGACACGGCGCCACAGGCGGTGGCCTTCGGCCGTCGCGTCGGCGGGCTTGGGCGTGGCGGGCCAGTAGGCGGCTCGGCCCAGCAGGACCAGCACCGCGGGCAGGAAGGTGAGGGTGGCGAGGACCGAGCAGACGATGCCGATGGCGCCGACCGGGCCGAGGGCGCGGTTGTTCGTGAGGTCGCTCGCCAGCAGGGCCAGCAGGCCCAGGGCCACGGTGGCCGCGCTGGCGGTGATGGCTCCGGCCGACCGGCGCACGGCGGCCAGTGCCGCGTCCACCCGGTCGCCCCGACGGGCGAGCTCCTCCCGGAACCGCGCCGCGAGGAGCAGGGCGTAGTCGGTCGCCGCTCCGATCACCAGGATCGACAGGATCCCCTGGACCTGGCCGTCGACGCGGACCATGCCCCGGTCGGCCAGCCAGTAGACCACCGCACAGGCCAGCCCGAGCGCGAACACCGCGCTGATGATGATCACCAGGGGCAGCAGCACGCTGCGGTAGACCAGCAGCAGGATCAGCAGCACCGCCCCGAGCGCCACGCCGACCAGCAGCCCGTCGATGCCGGCGAACGCGTCGGCCAGGTCGGCCTGACTGGCCGCGGGACCGGCGATCTGCACCGAGGTGCCTGGCACCCGCTGGGCCGCCTGCCGTACTTCGTCGAGGACCGCCGGAAGCTCCTCGCCCAGGTCGGGTGCCAGCGGTACGACGGCCTGGATCGCCCGGCCGTCGTCGGACACGAGGCCCGGGGAGGGCGGGGCGGCGATGCCCGGGCCGCCGGCGAGACCGCTGACCGCGCGCGTGGCGGCGTTCTGCTGCTCCGCCGTCACGCGGGGGCCGTCAGTCGTCCACACGATGATCGCGGGAATGGACGACGACGACTCGAACGCCTTGCGGGCCGCGATGACCTTCGTCGACTCGGCGCTGCGCGGCAGGAACGCCGCCTGGTCGTTGGTGGCGACCTCGCCCAGCTTTCCCGCGTACGGACCGAGCGTCCCGCCGATGCCGAGCCACGCGAGCAAGAGCACGAGTGGCACGATCCAGCGGGCCCGGCGATGTGTGTTCTTCACTGCGAACCCCTTGGCCATGACATTTAAGTCAGTCGTAAAGAATGTCAATCATCGAGAGATCTTATGCTGAGGTCATGCGCGACTCCGACAGCCCCTCTCCTTCACTTCCGGCCGACGACCCGATCGGGTTGCAGTCCTTCGCCGTCTTGCTGCGGCGGATGAACGCCGAGTTCAATCGCATCGCGCAGGAGTTCGCCCACGCCCAGGGCCTCCACCTCACCGACGTGCAAGCGCTCATCGCCGTACTGGACGCGGACACCGACGAGGACGGCGGCCCCATGACGCCGGGTCGGCTGCGCAAGCAGATGAACCTCACCTCGGGCGCCATGACCGCCTGCCTGGACCGGCTGGAGAAGGCCGGCCACATCCGCCGCGTCCGCGCGGCCGACGACCGCCGCGTGGTCCACCTCCACTACGCCCGGGCGGCCAAGCAGGTCGCCCGCGACTACTTCCGCCCCCTGGCCCATGGCACGGACGCCGCCCGCGCCCGCTTCACGCAGGACGAGCTGCACGTGGTGGTGCGCTTCCTCGCCGAGATGAACAAGGAGCTCGCACTCGTGCGCCGATGAGAACCCCGTCCGACCCGGCCCGGCCCGGCTCGGCCCGGCTCGCGCGACGGGGCGATCGGCGGGGCGGGCTTCGGCGGCCCGCGGTGTCAGCCACGCCCTGCGGGTGGCCTTGATCAGGGCGGGAACGCCGTAGGTGCCGACCGGCACCTCGGAGGGCGGTGGTCGGGCATCGGTGACGACGCCGAGGATCTGGCGCAGCTCCAGCAGTGCCTGACGGCTCGTCCTGTGGATCAGCTCCACTTCCCCGGCGAGGTCGGGACGGCTCGCCGTCAGCGCGTCCGCGGTGATCGAGACCTGGCCGACCCGGTGGGCGACCGTGTCGTGCATCTCGCGGGCGATCCTGCCACGCTCCAGCATCCGCACCTGATCCACGCGCAACCCCGCCTCCCGCACCAGCGCCGCCTCGCGCCCGCGCGCCGAGCCGGCGGCCCGTTCGGCGGCGGCTCACCGCGTAACCGACCACCAGCGGCCCGGCGATACGCGAGAAGAAGAGGAAGGAGCCATCGACCGACGCGAAGGCCCGCAGGACCGGCCACCCGCCCGGGGGAGGGGAGGGCCGCGCGCTGCCGGTCCTGTTCCGGGACGCTCTACGCGGTCGGCTGGGCGAACCGGCGGGCGAAGGCCAGGGTGGTGTCGGCGAACTCGCGCCAGCCGTGGTCGATGGTCAAGGAGTGGCCGCGGCCAAGGATCTCCGTGATCTCGGTGGGCGCGTGCGCGTTGTGGGCCTGCTTCTTGTAGGAGGCGTTGGCGATGGCCCAGGGGACGGTGCGGTCCCGGCGGAGCCCAGGGCGCGTCGGGCGGAAGCGGCGGCGAGGGCTCGGGCGACGACGGCCCCTTCGACGTGGACATCACCGTGGCGCAGGACATCGGTGCCGCGTACGACCGGATGCCCGTCAAGGTGGGCCTGGAGGGGGAGAAGAAGGAGAACGTGCTGAACGTACCGGTCACCGCACTGCTGGCGGTGGGCAAGGACGGTTACGGCGTAAGCGTGGTGCGCCCGGACGGCAGCAGCAGCGATGATCATCGCGGTACTGGAACGGCGCGGCGAGATCGGCCTGCGCCGCTCGCTAGGGGCGACGAGCGGGCAGATCCGTACGCAGTTCCTCACGGAATCGGTCCTGCTCTCGGCGCTGGGCGGCCTGGCCGGTACGGCCCTGGGGCTGACCGCCACGCTCGGCTACGCCCTGCACCAGGGATGGCCGGTGGCCGTACCGTCCACGGCCGTCGCCCTCGGCATGGCAGCCACCCTGGTGGTCGGCGCCCTGGCCGGCCTGTGGCCGGCAGTCCGTGCGGCCCGGCTGCCGCCGAGCCAAGCGCTGTCCTCGCCCTGATCCGCTCCGGCTGCGGGCCCCAGGGGTCCGCTGACGAAGGGTTCGCGACGGCTCGCGCCGGTGGGATGCCTTCATGTGGTGATCGGGCGTCATGGCGCAGGGACTGTCTGGCGCCGAGCAGTATGTGTGAGACTCCCTGTGAATGATCACTCGGGGGGAGTTTCGCGTTGAACGCGCTGTTGAAGAGGGTGTGGATCGGGCTGGCCGCGACCTTGATCGTGAGCCTGGCCGCCGTGGTCGCGCCGGACCACATCCAGATAGGTGACGACGGGCGCATCCACCTGGGCGCGCCCGCGCCCACGCCGTCCCCGTCCACGGCGGCGCCCACACCGGAGTCCACGTCACCGCCCCTCACGCGGGACGACGTGGACGAGGCGATCCGGACCGCGGTCAGCGCCGCGGGCCTAGACCCGGAGCAGGGCCGCCCGACCGCCGCGGCCGGCGCCAACTCGAACAGGACGGGCTGGATGGCCGTCCGAGAGCAGGCCGCCGCACAGTCGGACATGAACGCGATCTGCGCCGACCTGGAGCGCCAGGGCTGGACCCTGAACCCGAACGGCGACCGCCCCGAGGCCTCCCGCAGCTACAAGCGCGGGGGCTGGTACCTGCTGGTGAGCACGCGCGGAAAGACCCAGGCGCCGTCCACCCCCTCCGCGTTGACCGACACGCAGACCTACCTGACCCTGACCGGTCTCCAGCTCAACCTCGCCGACATACCCCTCCCCGAGATCACCGTCCGCATCGGCTGAACCCTCATAGAGCAGGGGCCGCCTTCTTCTCGGGACCTTCCCGGGACACCCGCAGCCCACGGGGCCGGCCGAGTGGGCCGGCCCCGCGCGGGAGTCCGGCTCTCAGCTGAAGATGTCCAGGGCATCCAGCCAGGATCCACCGTCGGCGCCGGCGGAGCGGGCCTGCATCGGGCGCGGATCCGGGTACGTCTCCGCGGCGGCCCTCGCACGGACGATGTCCGGCCCGCCGCATGCCTCTACCGCGAAGGCTCCGAAGACCTTGGCGAACGCGGCCGGATCGCGGAACTCCACGCCGAACGCCCGGCCGTCCCAAAGCGGTACCCACACAATCCGGTCGAACTGCCGCCATTCCGAGACCGGCTGGTCATCCGCGGTCGACCATCCCTCCAGCCAAAGCCGCGCCACGTGCAGCAGGTTCACCTTCTCCATCGGCAGCCGCTTGCGCCGCACACGCAGTTCACGCGTCGTCAGCACGACCTTCTGGTCCTTCTTCGCATACCAGACGACGCCGATCCCGAACGGCACCCACAGAATGACCCCGATCATCGGCAAGACCAGGGCGTCGCCCCACGATCGGATCAGCCCGCCGTCCAATAGGTACAGGGCCCCGAAGACCAGAACCCACTTCGCTGTCATCCGCCAGAATCCAGTGCCCTGCCGGTACAGGACCCGCCACTTCCTTGTCATTGACATGCCCGCACGCTATCCGCCGCCCCGCAGCTCACCAACTGAGCCCGGCTGCCGGCCCAAGTAGCGTCGGCAACCACCCTCACCGAGGTCGTGCGCAGCCGCGGGTAGATCAGAACCGCAACGACCGCGGCGGGAATGAGGGTCCATGGGATCTCGATGCCGAGCGTCGCTCCGAGGTCCTTCAGCGTCTCTTCCGGGAGCAGCGCGCCGAGCCTGCCGGAGGCGTAGTTGTCGACGACGGTCACCAGCAGCTGCGACAGCTCCTTCGCGGCCTCGACCGGGTGTGTGTCCAGGCGCACTTCGGGCTGTCGGAGTGCTGCGGCCACCAGGCGCGCATGCAGCTTGAGCCGCTTCCTGCGCGGAGAGGAACGCGGAACCGTGCCGAAACGGTTGGGCCCGCGCAGGATGGCCCGTTCCGTACCGCGCAGGCACTTGGACACGGCCTCGGTCCGAGCGGGTCGGGCGCTTGCGTGGGCGGTGACCACGTTCGCGCAGGCCTTGATGGTACGGACGGAGAAGGGCACCGGCCTGAACCGGCGGAGGGCTCCCAGGCTGCCGTTCTCGCATGCGCCACCACTGCCCCCAGTGCTCGCCGCTCGCCCACTCCGACTGCCAGCCTGACATTTCCGAGGTCCCGGCAGATCGGATATGGCGAGCTGTGACGCCTTGGGGCACCCGCACAAGCCCGCAGACCCGGCGTCCATCGCGCACCGGACACCTGGCGCGCCGCTGGCTAGTGTTCGGGGCATGTCTGAGACTTCCGGTCAGCTTTCCCTGGGCATCGATTCCGTATCCCGGCCGCAGCCATCTGTTGCGGTGCCGGGACTGCACTACATCGCGGAATGGCTCACTCCCGAGGCCTGCGAGGCCCTGCTCTCGGACATCGACGCCGCCGAGTGGTCGGCACAGTTGAAGCGGCGTGTGCAGCACTACGGCCACCGGTACGACTACGGCCGCCGCAGCGTGGCGGGCAATCAGCGGGAAGCCGCGCCACCGCTTCCCGCGTGGGCCCGCCAGGCGGCCGCCCGCCTCACGCATGAGGGTCTGATGGACCAGGAGGCGGAGCAGGTGATCGTCAACGAGTACCAGCCAGGTCAGGGGATCAGCGCCCACGTCGACTGCCTGCCCTGCTTCGGTCCGGCCATCGCCGCGATCTCCCTGGGCTCGGCCTGCCTCATGGACTTCACCAACCCCGAGGACGGCACGAAGCTGGCCGTGCCGCTCGCGCCCGGCAGTCTGCTGGTCATGACCGGCCCGGCCCGCTCCACCTGGCGCCATGCCATCGCCGCGCGCAAGACCGACCCCGGACCCACAGGTCGCGTCCCACGCGGCCGACGCGTGTCGGTGACCTTTCGAACCCTGCTCGATCTCGGCCAGTAGCCCCCGCCGATCCAGTGCCTCGATGCGGCACTGCGGTTCGTTCCGGCTGTCGCCGGGGGGAGCGGGGATCGTGCGCGCCGCCGGCGCAGGGCCGGTCGGCGGGCTCAGACGAGGGCTGCGACGAGCAGGGTGAAGGCGGCGATGATGACGGCGACGCGGACGTAGTGGAAGCGGTCCCAGCGGTGCATCTGCTCCTTCCAGTCCTCGGGCCGGTTCTCGGGGGTCCACGTCTTGCCCCGGTTGTTGATCGGGACGAGCAGCAGGAGCGACATGATCACGCTGAGGATCAGCAGCGCGCCGGCGGTGACGACGAGGCCGGTGCCGTGGTGGTCCCATCCGGCGACGGCCCAGACCGCGACGAGGCCGAGCGAGCCGATGTACCAGACCGGCATCACGGCGCCGAGCATCCGGCCCCCGTGGCTGCGGCCGAGTTGGCCGCTGTCCTCGGGGAGTGCGCTGAGGATCGGGTTGATGACGAAGGCGACGGAGAACTCCACCCCCACCATCAGACCGACGACCACGGTGGTGAGGACCTGAAGTGCATCGAGCATGCTGACCCCTCCTGAAATCTAGCGCTGCTAGCTGATGAGGCAACGCTAGACTGCTGCCGCTCGATTGTCTAGCAGTGCTAGAATCCCTTCATGTCGGTACAGGAGCGCAAGCAGCGCGAACGGGCGGAGCGCGAGCTCCTCATCGTGGCCACGGCCCGCGAACTAGCCGAGCAGCAGGGCTGGGACGCGGTCACCACCCGCCGGCTCGCCGAACGCATCGAATACAGTCAGCCCGTCCTCTACAGCCACTTCCGCGGCAAGCGCGAGATCATCGGCGCCGTCGCCCTCCAGGGCGCCACCGAGATGGCCGCCGCCGTGCGTGCCGCGGTCTCCGCTACGGACGACCCGCGCGACCGCGTCACCGCCCTCGCCCGCACCTACCTCGACTTCGCCGCACGCAACCCGGCGGTCTACGACGCCTTGTTCCAGCTCGACGGGGGCCTGGCCTTCGCGGACGAAGAGACCCCGGAACCCCTGAAGGACGCCTTCGCCGCCCTGCTGGACAGCCTCGCCGAGGTCGCCGGGGACGGCGTTCAACCGGGCCTGTTCACCGAGGTGTTCTGGGCTTCCCTGCACGGCCTGGCGACCCTGACCCGCGCGGGACGCCTGCCACCAGAACACATTGAGCCGAGGGTTGAGCTGCTGGTGGACCGGCTCGCCATGGTCTGAACGCCATCGCGGGCACGATTCGATCGTGACCTTGGGTGCGCCGGCCGAGGGAGACGGGTGTACCCGCGCCGAAGAACCGGGTGCGGTGACCGCGAACACGGCCCGTCACCTTAGGGCGGTGGGTCGGCTCGATGCGCGAGTGGGAGATCGAGCCGCAAGAGAGGGGCTGGTTCTACCTGAAGAACAAGCACCATGCGGAAGCCGGCAAGGGCGCGTACCTGCGTGCTTTCGACAAAGGCACTTGGGTCAAGGGCATCGGGAGCTGCGAATTGATGCCCGTCGCCGACGTCACCTTCGGCACGCCGCAATCGCCGAGTCCGACCGGCCCCAGCAAGATCAACAATGCCCGCGCCGGGGGTAAGCGCGGTGGCAAGGTGAACATGCAGATGAGCGGCGGCGGTACCGACCTGCTCAACGTTCAACTGGGTCGCTGAACCCAGGCTGAGGGACAAGGGACAAGGGACAAGGGACAAGGGACAAGGGACAAGGGACGAGGGGCAAGGGGCGAGGAGCGGGCGCAGGGAGCAGCGGCCCCGTCCCCTCGGCCCTGGCACGCGGGCCGTACGGCCCTTGAGACGGACCCGTCGGACCCGTCGGTCCCGTCGGCCCCTCGGATGGATGACTCCCCACTGCGCGCCACGCCGACCGGTCCCATCCGGCTCGGGCGCGCGTACCCCGGCCCCTCGCGGAGGACACGATGACCCTGCCACCACCCCCGCTATCCGGCCGATGCCTGCCCGGAACCAAGGGGTGACAAGAGCCCGGAACATTAGGGTCCTTCTGCCCTGAACCGGCGGGGTTTCATCACACAGTCTTTATCTCACCAAGCCCCCCGTTCCGACCCGGCGTAATGAGATCCAGCGATGAAAAAGGTGAAGGCCGCGCTCTGGGAGTTCCTCCAGGGCCTCGGCAAGACGTTCATGCTCCCGGTGGCCCTGCTCGCGTTCTGCGGGATCATGCTGGGGGTGGGCTCGTCCCTCTCGAGTGACGCCGTCACCGAGAACCTGCCCTTCCTGAAGGGCGAGGCCTTCCACCTCGCCTTCACCTGGATGTCCACCACCGGACTCGTCGCCTTCAAGTTCCTGCCGGTGCTCTTCGCGATGGCCATCCCGCTGGGTCTGGCCCGCGAGGACAAGGGAGTCGCCGCCTTCTCGGGCTTCGTCGGCTTCGCCTCCATGAACCTGGCGGTGAACTTCTTCCTCACGGCCAAGGGCGTGGACTTCGAGGACAAGGCCGAGATCGCGCACTACGGCATCGCCGACGTACTCGGCGTCCGGTCCATCGACACCGGCCTGCTCGGCGCGGTGGCCGTCGGCGTGATCGTCTCGCTGCTGCACCGCCGGTACCGCACCGTCCGGATGCCTGACGCGCTGGCGTTCTTCGGCGGACTCCGCTTCGTACCGATCGCATCGGCGCTGGTGATGAGCGCCGTCGGCCTGCTGGTGCCGCTGGTGTGGCCGACCATGGGCGGATGGATCGCCTCCGTCGGCAGGGGCATCGCGCACGCCGGCGTGTTCGGGCCCTTCTTCTTCGGCATGGGCGAAGTACTGCTCCGGCCCATCGGCCTTCACCACATCCTCGTAGCCCTGTTCCGGTTCACCGACGCGGGCGGCTCCGGAATGGTCTGCGGGGAGAACGTCAGCGGTGCGCTGAACCTCTTCTACGCACAGCTGTCCTGCCCGACCCCGTCCGGAGCGGCGCGCACCGCGACCCAGTTCCTCTCCCAGGGCAAGATGGCCGCCTACCTCGGCGGACTGCCGGGCGCCGCACTCGCCATGTACCACTGCGCGCGGCGGACGATGCGGCCCGAGATCAAGGCGCTGCTGGTGTCCGGTGTCGTGGCCTGTGTGGTCGGTGGCGTGACCGAGCCCCTGGAGTTCCTGTTCCTGTTCATCGCTCCCTGGCTGTACCTGATGCACGCGGTCCTGGTCGGCCTCGGGTTCCTGGTCGCCGCGGTGCTCGGTGTGTACATCGGCAACACCGACGGCAACGTGATCGACCTGCTGGTGTTCGGAGTCCTGCAGGGGACCACCACGAAGTGGTACCTGGTACCGGTGATCGCCGCGGTCTGGTTCGCCGCCTACTACTTCCTGTTCCGCTGGGCCATCACCCGGTTCAACCTGAAGACCCCCGGCCGGGACGACGAGCCCATTGGCGACGGGACGGCCGCCGACCGGGAAGCGCCGGTTGACGGCGGTATGGCGGAGCAGGCCGACGCCGCCACCCCCGGGGCCGGGCCCGAGCTGGTCGCCGGGAAGTACGATCCGGTCGCGATCCTGGCCTCCCTCGGCGGCCCCGCGAACATACAGGCGCTCGACAACTGCATCACCAGGCTCCGGATGACCGTCGGCGATGCCTCGCTCCTGGACGACGCACGGCTGAAGAAGCTGGGTGCCATCGCCGTGGTGCGGCTGGACCAGCACAACGTTCAGGTGATCATCGGTCCCCAGGTGCAGTCCGTGAAGGACGCCTTGGCCCGGCTCGTCCCGGTGCGCTGAGATGTACGACTTCGACAAGCCGGTGGACCGGCACGGCACCTGGTGCACCCAATGGGACTACGTGGAGGACCGCTTCGGCGCCCCTGGACTGCTGCCCTTCACCATCTCCGACATGGACTTCGAGTCCGCGCCCGAGGTGCTGGCCGCGCTCCGCGGCCGGCTGGAGCACGGGGTGCTCGGATACTCCCGCTGGCGGCACGAGGACTTCCTGTCCGCGATCCGGCACTGGTACGCAACCCGCCACGGCACCGCGGTGGACCCGGAGTGCGTGGCCTATGCCCCGTCGGTCCTCTACCAGGTGGCCCGGCTCCTGGAGCTCTGGTCCGTGCCCGGCGACGGGGTGGTGGTGCACACTCCCGCCTACGACGCCTTCCCCCGGCTGGTCGTCGCGCACGGACGGGACCTGCGCGGGGTTCCGCTGGGCGACTGGGCGGCCCTGGAGCGGGAGTTGGCCCGGCCCGACACCTCCGTGCTGCTGCTGTGTTCCCCGCACAACCCGACGGGCCGGGTGTGGACCGAGGCGGAGCTGGCCCGGACCGCGGACCTGTGTGAACGCCACGGAGTGGCGGTGATCAGCGACGAGATCCACGCCGATCTCGCGCACCGACCGCACCGGCACCGTCCCTGGGCCCTGCACGGCCGGCCCGGGGGCCGCTGGGCGATCGTCACCTCGGCTTCGAAGTCCTTCAACATCCCGGCGCTGACCGGCAGTTACGGGGTCTTCGGCGACCGGGAGGACTGCGAGCGGTACCTGACCCGGCTCAAGGACGCCGAGGGCCTCTCCTCGCCCGCGGTCCTCTCGCTCACGGGGCACATAGCGGCGTACCGGGAGGGGGCACCCTGGCTCGACGCCCTGAACGTCTACGTGGCCGGCAATCTGGAGCTGGTCCGCGACCGACTCGGCGATGCCTTCCCGGAACTGGGCTGGCGGCCCCCGCAGGCCGGCTACCTGGCGTGGATCGACCTGCGGCCGCTCGGGATCCCCGACGCGGAACTCCAGCGCGAGCTGATCGACACCGAGCGGGTGGCGATCATGCCGGGGACGGCGTACGGGCCGGAGGGGGCGGGATTCGTACGGCTCAACGTGGGCTGCCCGCGGAGCAAGGCGGAACGTGGCGTGGACGCCCTGGTCCGTGCGGCCCGCCGACTCCGTAGCTGACCCACGGGGAGCGGCAGCTTGCTCGGCAGCCCGCGGCGGGCACCGGGGCGGAGGCATGGCGAAGCTGCCTGGCCTGCGGAAACAGCTTTGCGGGTTCCGCGGGCCAGGTGGGTTTCCGATCCGGTCGGCAGGGGAGCGCGGGCTACCACCCGAAGGTGTAAGGAGGTGTAAGGAGGTGTAAGGAGTGGCACCGCGACCGTCGGCGCCTGTCGCGCTGAGGCGGTTGGCGTACAGCTTGTCCTTCCGGGACGCGTTGTGTGCCCGGCAGAGGCCCCGGAATCGTGTGTGCTGGGGATCGCGCTGTCGCAGAGGGAAGTGCCGTCGGGCAGGCGATACATGCAGCTGCTGAGGGAGACATCGGTGCTCTGGGTGAGCGGTGCGGCCCCGGCGGTGCCGGTCGGGAGTGCCAGTGCGGAGTCGCCGGCCGTGGTGGTCAGGAGGCCTGCCGTCTTCAGGAAGGCTCGTCGTTCCATGGGTACTTCGTTCGCAGGGCGGCGGACGTCTGTTCGACGTGGATGAGGTCATCGCGTCCACCGGGTCGGCGTGCTTCTCCTTCTCAGTCTTTTCGTACGCGGGCCGCAGGGCTTCGGCGATCGACTGGAGGTTGCCGGGAAGCCTCTTGCCGCCGCTCAGCGCTTCGTACGCCGCCTTCACGGTGCCACAGCGCTCCCAACGCTTGTTGCCGTCCATCAGCATCGCGAACGCCGCCCAGGGGGAGTCGGGGCGGTTGCTCGGAGCCGGCGAGAGCGTGCCCGAGGCCCCTGCCCCGGGTTCCATGACCGGGGGTCGGCTTTCCCTTCTGATCCCATGCTTCTTGATTCCCTTGGTCGCGGGTCACAGAGGAAGTGTCGGTGCAGTCGAGTGGTCGATCGAGATCCATGAGACTCGGCCATATCCCCAAGGTGCTGATGTCGAGCCAACCTTTGACTGCATGCCGCTCGCCCGGTACTGGGCCGGGGCAGCCCGGTGGAGTCGGCGATCTTGTTGACGTAGGCCGACGTAGAGCGACGTAGAGCGAAGTAGAGCGACGTGCCGACCTACCGCATAGCCGAGCAGCGTCGGAATTCGGAGGTGGGCCGTTTCCCGTTCCCGCGGCTCAGCGCCCGGCAGCGCGCGCGTCCCGCCGCCCATGGGACTAGCGTGGAGTGGAGGGAACGATGCCATGCGATGCGGTGCGTGCGGGTACGAGAACCTCCCCGGTGCCATCTACTGCCAGGGGTGCCAGGGACCCTTGACCCGACCCTGCCCCACCTGCGGGGAGCCCATGGCGGCGAATGCCCAGAGCTGTACGGTCTGCGGTGCGGCCATTGGCCCGGCGCGCTACCCGGCCGGCTCCCCGCCCCACCGCGATCCGCCGCCGGGCCGGCCCGGACACGGCAGCAGCCCCCCTCCGACCCGCCACGGCGACCCGCCCCACCGCACCGGCAGCGGGATGCAGTACGGGCAACCCCCGAACGGCAGTCGCGCGGAACACACGGCCCCGGACAGCCACAGCCTGCCGCACCGTGACGATCCTGCGCGATGGAGCACCGGCAGCCCCCACGGCACCGACAGCACCGGCAGCACCCACGGCACCGACGGAATCCAGCAGGAGCAGCCGAAGAAGGGCAGCCGCGGGGAGTACACCGGCGAGGTGACGGCATTCCGTTCGCAGCGGGAGCAGTGGGGCAACAGCGGGAGTGAGGAAGTCTGGCACTTTCGCCTCACCCGTCACGACGCGGACGGCAACGCGCTCCAGCCCGTCCCGGTCGAGATGCGGGCGCTCTCCTTCTCCGGTTCGGTGAGCAACGGCGACCAGGTACGGATCTCAGGCCGATGGCGGGACGGGACGCTGCGGGCGGATGAGCTCAGGAACCTGACCACTCACGCCCGCGTACACAACAAGGCCTACCGCGGCCAGCTCACCGTGGCCCGAGTGCTGGTCGTACTGATCGCGCTGGCCGTCCTGATCGGCATCGCGAGCATCGTCATCAGCGGAATCTCCGGAGGCGGCGGGGGACCGCCGCCGGACTGGCCGCCGGAACCCACGCCCCCGGACTGGTGGACGCCCCCGCCCTGATACCCGTGGAGATGGTGTTGCGATGCCCGGTGATCCGGTGAGCACTGACGCGGTCGACTACCTGCGACGCAGCCGCCTCGTCCCCCAACTCCAAGGCGGCCCGGCAGTGACCTCGCCCCTGGCGGCCCGGCGTGCCGTGCGGATCACCGCGGTCGGCCGGACGACGCGGCTGCTCCAACCGACGGCGGAGACCGTGCCGTCGGAGCTGCCGACCACGCCGCTCCTCGTGGGTCTCGCCGGTGCCGACGTGCCGGTGGCCTGCCTGTTCGAGAGCCACGGCCAGGGAGTCGGGATACGCATCGGGACCTGGGACACGCACGGCCCGGACGCCGACGCGCGGCAGGCCATGCTGCTCTCGGTACTCGACGGCTGCTATCCGGCGGTGGACCTCGCCGCCGCCAGCGTTGCCACGCCCAAGTTCACACACGGCGCACTCGCCCTGGGCGTACCCACCACCCGGTCGGCATCGACACGGGACCACGAACTGCCCATCGACAGATTCCTGCGTTCCATGACGGGACGCCGCTGGGCCGTGCTCGTCCTCGCGGTGCCCGTCGGCGGGACGGAGCTGGCAGCGGACCGCAATCGCGTGCTGAACGAGATGCGGGCGGTGACGACCGCCGTCCAGTCCACCGGATTGCGGAGCCCGCTGGCCGAGCACTACCTGACCCTCCTGCAAGCACGCCTCAACGCACTGGCCGACGCGCAAGCCCGCGGCGGCTGGCGCACGGGCGTCGTTCTCCTGAGCACGAATGCCCCCGAGGTCAACGCACTGTGCAGCGCCTGGCGGGCAGCGTTCTCCGGGCCCGAGTCCGTGCCCGAACCGGTCCGCACGATCGCACTGCCCTGGACAGCAGATCTGGCCGAGCACTGGGCGCTGCCCGACGATCCGGAACAACCGGGTCCAGGACTCTACCGGCACCCCTACGCCGCCCAGACGATCCTGAGCTCCCCTCAGCTGGCAGCCTACGTACACCTGCCGACCGTGGAGACGGCCGGCTTCGGAGTCAGAACCGTGCCCCGGTTCGACGTACTGTCCCCGCCCGCCCCGGCACCTGCCGCGGCCATAGGTACGGTGATCGAACGCGACCGCAGGAGCCCGGTCGAGTTCTCGGTGCCGCTCGACTCGCTGTCCCGGCACGTCTTCGTCGGCGGTGTCACCGGATCGGGCAAGAGCAACTCCGTCCTGCACCTGATCCGGCAGGTCGCCGCCGCGGGGGTCCCGTTCCTGGTGGTCGAACCCGCCAAGGCCGAGTACCGGGCTCTGCTGCGGGACCCGGCCGTCGGCCCCTCCCTTCGGGTGTTCACCCTGGGGCGGGAGACGGTCGCACCACTGCGCCTCAACCCGTTCGACGTACCCGAGGGCGCCTCGGTGGCGGAGCACGTGGACCTGCTGCGCGCCACGTTCGAGGCGGCGTTCGGGATGTGGGTGCCGCTGCCGCACGTACTGGAACGCTGCCTGCACGAGATCTACAGCGACCGCGGCTGGGATCTGCGGACCGGGACCAACCACCGGCTCGACGCACACGCGCCGACCTGGACGGCCTGCCCCACGCTCGGCGACCTCGCGGCGAAGATCCCCGTGGTCTCCCGCTCCCTCGGCTACGAAGAGAAGATCGCCGCGGACATCGAAGCCGCGCTGAGCACCAGAATCAGAAGTCTCAGGCTCGGCGGCAAAGGGGCGCTGTTCGACGTACCCCGCTCCTTCCCCGTGTCCGAGCTGCTCGCCGCACCGACGATCATCGAACTCGAGGCGATGGGCAGCGACGACGACAAGGCGTTCGTCATCGGTCTGCTCCTCGTCCGACTCGCCGAACACCGGCGGGCCCAAGGACAGCAATCGGGGCTCATACACCTGTTCGTCGTGGAAGAGGCCCACCGACTGCTCGGTGCCGCGCCCCGCATCCGCGAGGAGAACGTCGCCGACCCGCGAGGCGGCGCCGTGGAGACCTTCGCGCATCTCCTCTCCGAAATCCGCGCCTACGGCCAAGGCGTCGTCATCGCGGACCAAGTACCCACCCGCCTGGCCCCCGACGTACTGAAGAACACCCAGCTCAAGATCGCCCACCGCACCGTGGCCGCGGACGACCGGCTCGCGCTCGCCGCCACGATGGGCATGGACGCGGTGCAGTCCGAAGCACTGGTCTCGCTCCAGGTCGGCCGGGCAGCGGTCTTCGGCTACGGAGCCGACGCGCCCGTGCTGGTGCAGGTCCCGCCCGCGAAGGACGACGCCTTGATCCGCGCCACGACGGATACGGCCGTCCGCGACCTGATGACGGCCTGGCGCACGTCTGGCGGCTGGGACGGACTGTGGCTGCCGGCCCCCTCGTGCGCGGTGGCCTGCACAGGTCACCCCGTGGAATGCGCGTCGGCCCGGACCCTCCTCGACGACAACGCCGTACGGCGAGCCCTCACCCGCATCGTGCTGTCCCTCCTGGCGGACACCGGCAGCCTCGAACGCACGCTGCCGGACCTCGTACAAGTCGTACGCGTACGACTTGAGCCAGCCCATGACGAGCAGGCAGTCCTGCGCTCCCTCCTCGCCCACGGGGCCGACTGGTACGCCGCACGGCGCGGCGGACAAGGTGGCTGGAAATACACCGTCACCCTCGACTACGCGGAGCACCTCCGGCAGGCCCTCCTCGCCCAGGACACCCAGGCGAGAGCCGCGTTCCGGGCCTTCGCCATGGAATGCCACGCGTACGGCATCCCGCCCTTCCCGCGCTGCACCGACATCAGCCCGGACCGCGTCTGCCCCTACCGCGGCGCGGTCGCCGACGCTGTGGCAACCGGCCGCTTCTCCGACATGTGGTCCGAGGCGGATGCCGCGGACCGGGCGGCAGGGAGCAGGCAGGCGACGTGGGCGGTCTGCGACACGGCTGCGTACGAACTGGTCGAGTACCCACTGGACGACGCCTCGCCCGAAGAGGCGGCGCGCATCGAGGAGGCGAGACGGCGGGTAGGCCTGTGCTTCGCCCAGCACATGCTCGCCGCGGACGGAGGGGAACTCCCTCGCTCCGTCAGGCGGATCACCGATTCGCTCATGGACGAGTCGTCTCCCGACACGCGACAGGACCCCGAGCCATGAGTGACCAGGCGAAAGGCAAGCAGGAGGGCAAGGACAAGCCCCACCAGTCGGACCACGACAAGTCCAAGGACCAACCGAAACGCCCGGACGGGAAGGACCAGCCGAAGCCGGGGGGTGGGAAGGATCAGGGGAAGGAGCAGTCGAAGCCTGGGGGTGGGAAGGAACAGTCGAAGCCTGGGGGTGGGAAGGAGCAGTCGAAGCCTGGGGGTGGGAAAGAACCGGCGAAGCCTGGCCCAGGCAAGGAACCTGTGAAGCCTGGGCGGGGGAAGGAGCCGGTGAAGCCTGGGCCGGGGAAGGAGCCGGTGAAGCCCGGGCCGGGCAAGGAGCCCGTGAAGCCCGGGCGGGGGAAGGAGCCCGTGAAGCCCGGGCCCGGCAAGGAGCCGGTGAAGCCCGGCCCAGGCAAGGAGCCCGTGAAGCCCGGGCCGGGGAAGGAGCCCGTGAAACCCGGGCCGGGCAAGGAACCCGTGAAACCCGGGCGGGGGAACGAGCCCCCGAAGCAGCCTTGGCCTCCGAAGGATCTGACTCCTTACGGACGCAAACTCTACGAGGGAGCAAAGCCGACTCCGTGGGGACGGGAGCACGGTGCAAAGGATCCGGCTCCCGACAAGCCCAAGCCACCTGAACCGCCCAAGCCGAAACCACCCGAACCGCCCAAGCCGAAGCCACCGGAGCCGAAGCGGGAATTGGGGCTGGACGAGGCCATGGACAGGGCGCGGGAGCAGATGCAGCCGAGCATTCCGGACCCGCCGAATGCGCCCTCGCCTCCGGGAGCAATGTGACTGGCTGGCGATCGTAACGGCGCAGCCCCGCCCCACCCGCCCGCCCCGCGAGCGCCCGTCTGCCTCTGGGCCTGTTTGCGTCAGGGACGCGACGGGGAAACCTGCCCGGTCTCTGGAACGGCACGTGTAGGAGGACGCTGGTGCGGGAACCGGACACGGGTACACCAGGTCGGCGACAGGGCCTGCTCGCCACCCGCCTGCGAAAAGGCCTTGCGGTCGTGCTGCTGGCCGTAGTCGGTTCCTTCTTCGGACTCTTCGGGGAGACGCTCTACAAGAAGATCTTCGAGCGGCCCACTGGTCCCCCCGTGCGAGTGGACCGCGTAGCACTCGACATCTCGGAGCCGGGCATGGCCTCCTCGGGCAAGATGATCCTCTCCGCAGAGGAACTCCAGCAGCTCAACACGGCCGAGCAGCACTTCGGCCCGTGGCTGCACGCCAAAGGCGCCACCGCGCTCGACGGGGCGCAGACGATCCGCGTCACACTGGGAAACCGCCGCGACACCCCGCTCCGCGTCGTCGCCCTCGACATGGTGGACCGCACATGTGGGCCGCCACTGAGCGGCACGCTCTTCGAGTCCCCGACCGCCGGCGACGAGGGCGTCACCGAGATCGCGTTCGACCTCGACCTGGACACCTCTGATCCCACAGCGACCGGCACGGATCCCGACACCGGGGACACCTTCGACTTCTTCGACAAGCTTGAGATCCGCCTCGAACCAAAGGGGCAGGCCTCGATCGACATCGTCGTGCACACCTTGCGTCAGGCGTGCACGTTCGCCTTCGAGGCCACCGTTCTGGACGGCAAGGACGAACCCCGACTGCGTATCGACCACCACGGCAAGCCGTTCAGCGTCACGGCGCGGCGCGCCTACCAGGACTACCAGGCCTTGTACGTCGGGGGAGTGGCAACCGGCAGCGCGGAGTGCCCTGTCCGAGGCTGGGTGGCCCAACGCCCCGATACCTACGACGGCATCCACTGCACCCTCCCGTAGCCGCCGCATTGCGCGGGAACGGGTGAGAGGGCGTCGGCGGGGCACTGGCCCTGCACGAGCCCGGGTCAGCCGTTCGGCCGAGGCGGGTCCCGGCGGACGCGGGACGACGTGCCCGGTCGGATGAGGGCGGGGGACTCTCGGCACTGGCCTGCGGCGCTTCTAGGCTCGAAGAACTGCCCGCCCAGGAACACGCGCACGGCGCCCACCGCGCCGGCACGGCTCGGCGCACTGCTCGTACGCGACCTCACGGTTCCGGCCCCCTGCCCGCCCCGCGCTCGATGAGGTGCCATGTCTGCGGGTTCTCGCTCCTTCACCGCGCCACGCCCGACGGCCTCGGCGGATTCTCCCGCCTCTTCCACCCCCTGGACCTTGCGATGGCCGATCTCCACGGGGCCGCGGGGGCGCATGCAGGCCGTGTGGACCAGGGCGATGGAGCTGGGGGGAGGGCTGGCGGGCTTGGGTGGTGGCACTTCTCGCCGCAGCGGTGAGCCACGCGGACTTCCATCTGCACGGGCAGGGCATCGGCGCCTGCGGCTCGTCCGCCGCCGAATGGAAGACGCGGCCACGTAGACGAGGCCGACAACTCCGATCTCCACCGGACGGCGACGGGTGGAGACCGAGCACAGAGCCAGCAGCGCGGCACCGATGGCGAGTGCCGACGCGCTTGAGGCGATGGCGACCGCCATGGCGACGGCGAGCGGGAACCGTCGCCGCCACAGGAGTGCCGTCAGGCAGCCGAGAGCCACGAGAGGATCACCGGTGACCAATCAGGAACACGTGTCGGTCGCGCACCCCCGCGGCACCGCCGCACCGGTGGCGAGCCAGAACGGAATGCCCAGTGCCGCGGACGCCACCAGCCGCCATGCCTGCTGCCACCCCCGAGCCGTCGCGCGACGTCCGTGTTCATCGGGTCATTGTCGCGAAACCGTGCGACCGGTGCAGCAGCCCCAGGGATACTCCCGCCTTCGCCCAGGGGAGGACCACCCCCTCGACTCAGGTCGAAGGTGACGCAAGCCGTGGGGTCGATGTGCCTGCGACGCCGGATGAGCAGACTCGTTCTTGTCACCCGATCGTTCCGGCTCGCGACCTCGTGCGCTGCCCCAGGAGGACTCCAGATGCGCACATCCTTGTCCCTCGCCATCGCGGCCACCGCAGTCGCGGTGGCCGCGATGCCGGGAGCGTCGGCGGCGGCGACCCCGGACACGCTGACGGCCACGCAGTCCTCCCTGCGGCGGGGCCCGTGTCCGCAGCAGACCGCACCGCAGAACCCTGACCCGGCTCGCCTTGAGTGCGCGCGACACTCGACGTCCCGCTTGACTACCGCGATCCCCACGGCCGACAGATCGAGATCGCCGTCTCCCGCCTGGCGAGCACGGACCCGGCGAAGCGCCGCCGTGTGCTGCTGACCAACCCGGGCGGACCCGGTGCCTCCGGTCTCGCCTACCCCGCCCTCCTCGCCGGCGCCGGCCTGCCCAAGGACGTCCTCGACTCCTACGACGTGATCGGCTTCGACCCGCGCGGCGTCGGCCGCAGCACACCGGTCACTTGTGACCTGACACCGCAGCAGCAGGCCCGCGGCAACTTCCCGCAGTACGCGCACACCGCCGCCGACGTCGCCAAAGAGGCACCGAACGCGCCGGCCATCGCCGAACAGTGCGCCACCTCGCGTACGGCGTGGATGCTGCCGCACACCACCACCGCGAACACCGCGCGCGACATGGACCGGATCCGGGCAGCGCTGGGCGAGCCGAAGGCCTCGTACTTCGGCACCTTCTACGGCAGCTACCTCGGCGCGGTGTACACGACACTGTTCCCGCAGCGCAGCGACCGGATCGTGCTCGACAGCAACATGGGCCCCGGCGGCTACGACCTGGCGGGCTTCCGCCTGCTCGGCCGTGGAATGGAGGACCGGTTCCCGGACTTCGCGGCGTACGCGGCCGCGCGCCCCGAGTACGGCCTGGGCACCGCACCGGAGCAGGTGACCGCCAAGTTCTTCGAACTCGCGAAGCGGCTGGACGCCGAACCGGTCGGCGGCATCGACGGGACGCTCTTCCGCGGGGTGACGTTCGAGAGCCTCTACCTCGAGGGCTACATGCCCAAACTGGCCGGGGAATGGCAGGCCCTGGACCAGGGCAAGCCGCTGCCGACTCCGCCGCCGTTCCCGGAGAACCTCTCGGCCGGCCACTTCTACGTGACCTGCGGTGACTCGCGCTGGCCGGCACCGTCCGGGACTACCAGCGCAGTACGGCGATCGACCGGCTGAAGTACACGATGCTGGGCGGCACCACGGCAAACATCAAGCCCTGCGCGTACTGGCCGGACAGCCGGGTCGAACCGCCGGTCCAGATCGGTGACCGCGGCCCGTCGAACGTACTGATGGCGCAGAACGAACGCGACCCGGGGACACCCCTGGCCGGCGCCCTGAAGACGCGGCGGGCACTCGGCGACCGGGCCACGATGGTGACCGCCGACCAGGGCGGGCACGGCGTCTACCCGTTCGGCCGCAACACGTGCGCGAACAACGCGGTGACAGCGTTCCTGACCGACGGACAGCGCCCGGCCGAAGACGGCGCCTGCGTGGCGGAGCCGAATGACCAACAGGAGCGGATTCATGATCAAGGATTGGCGGCACCGTCGTGCCGTACAGCGGGTCACGCCCGGGGACGGCCGAGAGTTGCAGCGTTTCCGCTGGTGGCAGCTGCCCTTCCGCGTGCTGTTCCATCTGCGGCTGACGGGCGACGACGGCCGCGCCACGGTCTACGCCGTCGACGTCAGGCACTGGCAGAACCAGTCGTCCGGCAACCTCAAGGCCCACCTGTATCTCGATGGCAGGCTGCACGCCGTGTCCAAGCTCCCTGCCGTCTTCCCCGTCCCGGGCGGCACCGTAGAAGTGAAGATGAGCGGATTCGGCCTTAAGTGCTGCCACTACGTCACCGACGAAGGGCCCCGAGTTCCAGCTGGTCCCGGACCCCGACTCCGCCGAGGGCCGCCGCGCACGCCTCGACCGCGCGCACCCCGCAATGAGCCGCACCATCGGCCTCCTCTCGCTGTGCGTACTCGTCACCGCCCTGGCCGTCCTCATCCCACAACTCGCCGAACAACTCACTAGGCCCCAGGGCATAACCCAGCACACAGGTACCTTCACCTCGCCCGTAGACCTGCCGACATGGGGAACATCGCGACCGGCATCGCCACCTTGGCGGCCAGCACAGAACGAGCACTGCTCCTGGACCACAGCCACCTCTTGGACGGCGCAGCGGGCTGACCCACTCAACCCACGCCGAGCCGTCGCCCCCGAGCCGACGGCACCCCACCGGCGCGGGCGAGCCACGCCCACCCCCAGAACGCAACGCCCCAGCCTCCCGGCGGGCTTGCAGCTAGAGCGGTTCGCGAAGCTGGTGGTCACTCTCTACGACCACGCGCCTGGACCGGCGCGCCCACCGGGCGGGACCGGACAGACTGGGGCTGCGACGAGCTCCGGCTGGTGCTCTGACAGTCCTCATGGGGCCCAGCCGGCGGCCACTGTAGAAGCAGGGATCACGCTTGAATGGGATGAACTGTCCTGGTGAGCTCTGGGGCGCCTGTACGGGATCGATCAGGGAAGAGGCCGCCAAGGCGTCAGGCCTGGCCGGATTGGAATCCAACACGCGGAAGAGTTCCACGATCGTGGAGCCCGCATACCCGCTGTCCGCTTCGTGGACGATTCCGTGAGGCCGTGGATCAGACGAGGGATGACTGGTCGCTGGGGCCGAATTCCTCAGCGATGTTGTTCCACATGAAGCCGTCCCGCCAGCCGCGCTTCGCGCCGGCCCAGCCCAGCAGCGCCCCGAGGACCTTGTCCTGGGAGATCGTTTGCGTCTGGTAATGCAGCTCAGCCACACCGTCCCGGTACTCAAGCTGGTAGGTGTTGTTCTCTCGCAGCAGGACCTGGATGTACCAGCTGCCGGGCTGTTCCCCATCCATGCGCTCCAGGATCATGTGAGCGTTCCCCCGCTGCAGGTTGGCCAGCATCATCCCGATAGCGGGCTTGGACGGGCGTTTCACCACGTGGCCGCGCTCGTTGGTCGCAATCAGCATGGCCAGATCATCCAGCAAGGGTCTGACACCACGTAGCGAGGGCCTGACCAAGGCGGTCAAGGAGTCGAACCGATTGGGCTGCCTGGTGAAAGGAGCCCAGCCTGCTTGCTGAATCCGCATGACGCTGCAGGTGACTGTCGCTGGGGTGCTGCGGTGGTTGCCACGCGCCGGAGGGCGTCGTTCGTACTGGTCAGGGCTGGAGGCGGGCGGACGTTGTTGTCCGGTCTCAGAATCCCGCCATCGACTTGTCGAGCACCCCGCCTGTCGCGCCGTGCAGGCTGCACTTTGTGGTGTGCCCAGACCGTCTTCGGAGTGTGAAGCCGAGCAGGAAGAAGGCGAGGAAGAGGCCTCCTTGGACTGCGGCGACGACTGGGTTGTAGATGAAGTGCACGAAAACGGCGATGCCCAGCCAGACCACGATCGGCAGGATCGACCCTCGGAGGACAGTGCCGAAGCTGACGGGCACCGATCCGTCCGCCGGCAGCACCCGTGAATTCCACAGTTCGATGTGATCGCGTGTCACGCAGTGCTCGTCAGTCATGTCCGGATCACATCACCTTCGCGCTCTGCTCCGCGTGGCGGTCACGCAGAAACCGGCGCGCCAGAGGTGCGTCAGCCGGGTCCGGGCCGGCCGTGGCTGTACCGCATGGCACCGCTCGCCGCGCAGACGACCGGGGGCGCCGTCCGGCACGGGAGCCGGGTCCGGAAGAATGCGTCGGTATGACCGTGCGCCCTTCCGACGACCTTGCCGCCGCCTTCGCCCGCTTGGGCGGCGAGGAGGACGGGCAGGTCTGGTCCGAGCTGTGGGACGACCTGTGCCACCAGGGCTCCGTGTACGAGGACAGCTTCCTCGCCCTCCCGTACCTGGCGGCGATAGCGACAGGCGGCGCGCCCGGCGCACCGCAGGCCGCCGTCCTGATGGCAGGCCTCATCGCCGCGACGGCCGACGAGGAGCACAGCGCACGGTACGCCGCAGAGTTCGCCGTCCTCCTCCCAGTCGCCCGCCGCCTCATCGATGCGGGAACGGACGACCGTCCGACCTTCGTGTATCTCCTCCAGTGCGTCCTGGCCTTCGAGGGCGAGCGGCTGTGGAGTGCGGGGAAGCTGGAGGGCCTGTTCTACGAGGAGTACGAGGTCGACTGCCCCAGCTGTGAATCGACGCTCTTCATTGCGTTCGGAGGCGACGGCACCTTCGCCTCGGCCGGTGACTACGTGACGGCGGACCCGGTCAAGACGGCGCTGCTG
The DNA here is from genome assembly GCF_042719495.1 of Streptomyces sp. NPDC058525. Lineage (NCBI taxonomy): Bacteria > Bacillati > Actinomycetota > Actinomycetes > Kitasatosporales > Streptomycetaceae > Streptomyces > Streptomyces sp. NPDC058525. The sequence goes on along the minus strand of NZ_JBHXNP010000108.1, from coordinate 2,023 downwards.
CCTGCCGATCCGGCAGCCCTCGACGCGTTGCCCGCGCGCCTGCACCGTACGGCTACGGAGGCGGGGCACGAGGCGGTCGCGCGTGGGTTGACGTACCTCTTCGGTCGGGCGACGTGCCCGGACTGTGCGGGCGTTTTCGTGGTCTCGGAGCAGGTCGAGGAGAGCAACCGATGAGCAGCGACGTTCTCGCGGGGCTCGATGCCATCGACTGGGCGGGGCTGGAGCACGCCTACGGGACGGCCGAGGACGTACCCGGAATGCTGCGGGATCTGTACCGGCCCGAGAAGGCCGCCGACGCGGCCGACGACCTGCACATGTACGTCTACCACCAGGGTGGCGCGGTCTACTCCTCGGCTCCCGCCGCCCTTCCGTACGTGCTCGGGGCCGCGGCCGATCCGGCCATCGTTCCTGCCGTCCGCCGCGAGCTCCTCGAGCTCATCGGGAGTTTGGCCTACACGGCGAACACCGCCGAGCCCCGCTTCGTCCCCCGGACCTGGCCCGCCTCCTGGGACCTGGCAGTGACGGACCTGCTGCCGCTGCTCCACGACCCTGCGACCGCGAGCCGCATCGCCGTCGCGGACGCCCTGGCCGAGGCCCGTCACCGAGCCGACGAGGTGATCGCGGCGCTGCGGGCGCGGTGGGGCGTGGAGCCGGACCAGGGGCCGAGGCATCGGCTCGTCGTCGCGGTCGGCTCGCTGATCGCCCACGCCGAGGCTCAGCGTGACGACTCCCTCGACTGGCTACGACAGCTCATGCACGGTGCCGAGCCCGCTACCCGTCTGGTCGCCGTCCAGGCCCTGCGCCGCGCGTTGCCGGGGCAGGACGACGGCGGGTACGTGCGGACGGTGTGCGAGGTGCTGTTCGACTGCGAACCGGGCACCTGGAGGGCGGGCGGCGGCGCGACCAAGTCGACGGTTGTCTGGGCGATCGGCCTGCTGGGAAGGGACCGGGCGGCAGAGCAGGCCGATGCAACCGGGCGGCTGCTCGACCACCCGGACCCCTCCGTGCGTGCGGGCGCGCTGCAGATGGCCGCCGAGATGCTCAGCCGCCGGCGTTCCGCCGTACTGGAGATGCTCCCGGGTGTGGCCCGTCTGCTGCACGACTCGGAGCCTGACAACCGGCTCTTCGCCGCCCGGGTCCTCGGCATGTGCGGGCACGCCGCCCGCCCCTGGGCGGACGCTCTGGCGGCCATGGTGACGGACGGGGGCGAGCCGTATCTGCCTGCCCAGGACCACGCGGTCTGGGCGCTGTCCAGGCTCGGCGACGTGCGCTGTGTACCGCCGCTCGTGCGGCGCCTGTCCGGGCCACGACTCGGCTTCGCATTCCACTCGGTTTATGCCGACGGCTGGTGGGTGCACGAGCTGAGCCTGACCGAGGTCGCCGGAGGGCTCGGCGCCCACGCTGAGGTACTGCTGCCCCCGCTGCGGGCCCGGCTCACCGCGGCCTCCACCCTCGACGAGCGTCGAGCCCTCTGCCAACTGCTCGCGTCATGGGGTGCGGCCGCGACCCCCGCGATCCCGGACCTGATCGGTCTCCTGGACACCGACGCCGCGGTGTGGGCGCTGGACGCCCTCGCCGCGATCGGGCCGGCCGCAGCCGAGGCCGTGCCGCAGAAGCGGCTGCGCGCCCTGCTTGACGACCCGCCCGAGGGCCAGCCGTTCGCACCGCGCTGCCTGGCGCTCGCGTACGGGCGGCTGACCGGCGACCGGGAGCCCGCACTCGAGCTGCTGCTTCCGGAACTGGACGATCCCTACGGCCAGGAGGACGCGGCAGCCCTGCTGGGGGAGCTGGGCGCGGCGGGCGCCCCGTATGCCGCACGGCTGCGCGAGCTCCTCCCCGTGGACAAGGAGGGCTGGCTTCCGCTCCGTGTCGGCGAGGCACTCTGGCGGATCACCGGCCGGGCCGGCGAGGTCGTCCCCGTCCTCGTACAGGCGATCGCGCCGTTCGCAGAGCGGGGCGGTGCCTACCGGGCGGTCATCGAGACGATCAAGCTGCTGGCCGAGATCGGCGCGGCCGCCGCCCC
>NZ_JBHXNP010000107.1:0-33991 GCF_042719495.1 Streptomyces sp. NPDC058525 | reverse complement strand
CACCGCCCGACCGCCCACCCCCGACCCGCGCCCGTCCCACCCCCCGCACAGTCCCCCCGCTCCCCCCACGAACGGGCCACGTTCACCCCCACCCCCGTACGCCCCGCCGCCGATGCGGAGTCGAACGCGACGGCCGCCCCCGTACGCCCGGCCGCCCACGCGGAGCCGGTCCCGGCGCCCACACCTGGACCGGAGCCCAGGCCCACCCACACCCAAACCGGCTTCGCCCCCACCCCCGTACGCCCGGCCGCGCATGCGGAGTCGAACGTGACGGCCGCCCCCGCCCCCGTACGCCCCGCCGCCGATGCGGAGCCGGTCCGGGCGACGACACCCGGGCAGACGACCGCGGCCGCCCGCGCGACAGCGCAGTGGCAGCCCGCGGCGGCGCCCGGGCCGGACACCCGGTCCGAGCGGTCGCCCGCGCCCGGGCAGCGGCAGCCCGGGCCGGAGCCCAGGACCACTCACGCGCAGACCGGGTTCGCCCCCACCCCCGTACGCCCGGCCGCCCATGCGGAGCAGACCTCCGCGACCACAGCCGAGCCGACGACCGCGGCCGCCCGCGCGACCGCGCAGTGGCAGCCCGCGGCGGCGCCCGGGCCGGACAACCGGTCCGAGCGCTCGCCCGCGCCCGCGCCCGGTCAGCGGCAGCCCGCGCCCGCGCCCGCGCCCGAGTCGGCCTCCCGGCCTGCGTCTGCGACCGTGCCCGCGCCCGCCAGTTCGGCCCCGCCTGCGGAGCCGGGCCCTGAGCCCGGGCCGGACGTCCGGGCCGCGCGTGCGCCCGAGCCTGGGCAGCGGCAGGCCGCGGCCGGCATCGTGCCCGCGCCCGCGCGTTCGGGCGGGTTCGCGGAGTCGCAGCCCCGGCCCGCGGGCGAGGTCGGGCGGTCGGAGGCCGAGTCGGCGGCCGAGGGGGACGTGGTGGTCGAGGGTGGCGGGGGGCGGGCCGGGGGGCCGGGGCCCGGGGTGGTCGAGATCGTCGCGCAGGCCGTGGCCCGGGGGCTGGAGGCGGAGGCGGGCGACCCGCGGGATGTGCTCGTCCCGCGCTCGGCGCCGGTCCGGGGCTCCGCCGCCACCGAGGTGCCCGTGCACCTGCCGTTCCGCGCCGAGCGGACGGGCCTGCCCGCCGCCGCAGCCGCCGCGGCCGCCGCCCCGGCCCGCGCCCCCCGGCGCCCCGCGGCCCCCCGCCCCGCCCCCGGCCGACGGGTCCCGCGGGGCGACGACCGGCTCCGGGAGCACCGCGGCCCGGTGCTGCCCGGGTGGATCGGCGTGGGCATCGGCGGGCTCGCCCTGGCCGGCTGCACGGCAGTGCTCTGGCGGGCCGGGGCCGTCCCCGACACGGTCGTGGCCGCCTTCGGCGCCACCCCGCGCGCCTACCAGGGCCTGCGCGCCACCCACTGGCCCCCGCTCGCCTTCCTCGGCATCGTCGCCCTCCTCGCGCTCGGCGGCCTCGGCCGCTCCCGCGCCGGCCACGCCTGGGTGCTCACCCTCTTCGGCCGCTACCGCGGCACGGTCCGACGTACCGGCCTCACCTGGATCAGCCCGCTCCTCCTGCGCCGCCGGGTCGACGTACGCCTGCGGCACTGGCGCAGCGAGCCCATGCCCGCCGTGGACTCCGGCGGCCTCGCCCTCCAGGTCGTCGTCCAGGTGGTCTGGCAGGTCAAGGACACGGCCAGGGCGGCCCTGGCCGTCGAGGACCACGTCGAATACCTGGCCGAACAGGTCGAGTCGGCCATGGCCCGCGTCCTGTCCCAGCTGCCCGCCGACGCCTTCCACGAGGACGCCCCGACCCTGCGCGACGCCGAAGCCGTCGGCGACGCGCTGACCCGGATGCTGGCGGCGGAGACCGAGGCGGTCGGGATCGACGTGTTCTCGGCCCAGCCGACCCGGATCGAGTACGCGCCCGAGGTCGCGGAGGCCATGCGCCGCCGCCGGGTCGCGGCGATCGACGCCAAGCACCGCGATGCCGTGCTGTCCTCGGTCGTGGACGCCGTCGACGACACCGTCCACCGGCTGACCTCGCGCGGGCTCGTCGAGCTCGACGACTACGAGCGCAAGGCGCTCGTGAAGGACCTCACGGTCGCCTTCTACACGGGCCGCTGCGAGTAGCGCGCCCGGCGGTACGGGAACGGGTGGCCGGATCCGACCGGACCACCCGTTCTTCCGTTGGTATGGACACGGCCAACTGCCGTCAATAGTCTGGAACTTGGTCTAGACCTGAGATCGCCATCCCCACGCGTGCGCACGCTCTCGCCGAACTCCCCCCACGTTCAAGGAGCATCATGCGTCACTTCCGCATGCCCGGAAGGGCGGGCGCCGCCGCGCTCGGCCTCGGCCTCGTCGCCGGAATCACCCTCCTCGGCGCCCCCAGCGCCAGCAGTCACGGCTACACCGACACCCCCATCAGCCGCCAGAAGCTCTGCGCCAACAAGACCGTCGCCGACTGCGGCGCCATCCAGTGGGAGCCGCAGAGCGTCGAGGGCTTCAAGGGCTTCCCGGCCGCCGGCCCCGCCGACGGCAAGATATGTTCCGCCGGTCTCCCGCAGTTCGCCGAGCTCGACAACCCGCGCGACGGGGCCTGGCCCACCACCAGGGTGACCAGCGGGCAGAGCTACGCCTTCCGGTGGCAGTTCACCGCCAACCACTCCACCACCGACTTCAAGTACTACGTCACCAAGAACGGGTGGAACGGCACCAAGGCCCTCACCCGAGCCGACCTCGACCCCCAGCCCTTCCTCACCGTCGCCTACAACGGCGCCCGGCCCGCCATGACCACCGTCCACCAGGGCGCCATGCCGAGCGGCAAGAGCGGCCGGCACCTGATCCTGGCCGTGTGGACCGTCAACGACACCCCGATGGCCTTCTACGCCTGCTCCGACGTTCAATTCTGACGGAACGTCAGTTATCCTCCGGCGGCATGCGGACGACGACTGCACCCGAAACCGTCGCGGAGCTCATCGCGCGCCGATGGGGCGACCACCGGCCCGGGCTGATGTACGAGGACGACGCCGGACGGCGCGTCCTCACCCACCACCGGACCGCCCAGGAGGCCGCCGCGCGGGCCGCGCTCCTCGTCGACCTCATGCCTCCGGGGGCCGAGCCGCACCTCGGGGTGCTGCTCGACAACACCCCGGAGTTCCCGTTCTGGCTCGGCGCGGCGGCCCTCGCGGGGGCCTCCGTCGCCGGGATCAACCCCACCCGGCGCGGCGCCGAGCTGGCCCGCGACATCCTGCACACCGACTGCCGGATCCTGGTCACCGAGCGCGCCCACCTGCCGCTGCTGCGCGGCCTCGACCTGCCGGGCGTACGCCTCCTGGTCACCGGCACCGAGGAGTACGAGGCCCTGCTCGCCCCCTACGCAGCCGCCAAGCCCGGCGAGGCGGTGCTGGACACCCCCGGCCCGGCCACCCGGCTGCTCCTCTACTTCACCTCCGGCTCCACCGGCGCCCCCAAGGCCGCCATCTGCACCCAGGGCCGGCTCGCGGCGGCCGGGTCCGCGCTGGCCCGCCGGTTCTCGGTCACCCCGCAGGACGTCCACTACGTCTGCATGCCGCTCTTCCACGGCAACGCGGTCATCGCCGACTGGCTCCCGGCGCTCGCGGGCGGGGCGCCGGTGGCGCTGCGCCGGCGCTTCTCCGCCTCCGCGTTCCTGGACGACGTACGGGCCTACGGGGCGACCTACTTCACCTACGTCGGGCGGGCCGTCCAGTACCTGCTGGCCACCGAGGAGCGCCCGGACGACCGCGAGCACACCCTGCGCCTCGGCTTCGGCACCGAGGCCGGGGCGGTGGACGCGGCGCGCTTCGCCGAGCGGTTCGGGGTCCCGCTGGTGGAGGGCTACGGCGCCACCGAGGGCGGCGCCTCCGTCCAGAACACGCCGGACACCCCGCCGGGTGCGCTCGGCCGGGCGGGGGAGGGGGACGACCTGGCGGTGATCGACCCGGAGACGGGCGCCGAGTGCCCGGCCGCGGTGCTGGACGCGGAGGGCCGCCTGCTGAACGGCGCGGAGGCCATCGGGGAGCTGGTCAACCGGGGCCGGAGCCTGTTCGAGGGGTACTGGCGCAACCCGGGGGCGGAGGCCGCCCGCACCCGGGAGGGCTGGTACTGGACCGGGGACCTGTTCTTCCGCGACGCGGCGGGCTTCCTCTACTTCGCGGGCCGTACGGACGACCGGCTGCGGGTCGACAGCGAGAACCTGGCCGCGGCGGTGATCGAGAACATCCTGGCGCGGTGGTCCGACGCGGCGGCGGTCGCGGTCTACGCGGTGCCGGACGAGGTCGCCGGGGACCAGGTGATGGCGGCGGTCGCGCTCCGGGCGGGGGCGGGCTTCGACCCCGACGCGTTCGCGGCGTTCCTGGCCGCGCAGCCCGACCTGGGCACGAAGATGTCCCCGCGCTACGTCAGGATCGTGCCGGCCATGCCGGTCACGGCGACGAACAAGGTCCACCGGGTGGCCCTGCGCCGCGCCGGCTTCCTGCCGCCGCCGTCCTTCGCGGCCGGCCCCGACCCGGTCTGGCACCGGCCGCCCGGCGCGACGGCCTACCGCCCCCTGTCGCAGCCGGACCTCGCCGCCCTCCTGTCGGCGTACGCGGCCCAGGGCCGTGCGGACCTCCTGGAGCGCTAGGCCGTCTCTTCGCCGCACCCCCGCCGGTGCTGGTTTTGAGCACCCTCGAGGACCAGGTAGTATTTTCTCTGTCAGCAGGCGCCGCTAGCTCAGTTGGTTAGAGCAGCTGACTCTTAATCAGCGGGTCCGGGGTTCGAGTCCCTGGCGGCGCACCTGTCCTTCGGGCGGTTTCCGGTCACCGGGAACCGCCCGAAGTGTTTTCCGGCCGCCCCGCCCGCCCGGCCGTGCCCGCTAGAGGGTGAGCGACAGCAGCAGCGGCGCGGCCTTCCGGTTCAGGGTGTCCGCCGCGGCCCGCAGCCGGTGCGCGTGCTCGACCGGCATCGACAGGGCCAGGCAGCCCACCGAGGCCCCGGCCGTGATTGGGACGGCCGCGCAGACGGTGCCCACGGCGTACTCCTGGAGGTCCAGTACGGGCACGGTGGCCGGCTGGGCGTCCAGCTTGGAGAACAGGATCCGCTCGTTCACGATCGTCTTCGACGTGAGCCGCGCGATCTTGTGGCGGGACAGGTGGTCGCGCCGCCCGTTGAGGTCGAGCTGGGTCAGCAGGCACTTGCCGACCGCGCTGGCGTGCGCCGCGGAGCGGAAGTCGACCCACTCGTGGACCTTCGGCGTGCGCGGGCTGTCCGCGAACTGCGTGATCCGGACCTCGCCGTCCACATACCGGCTGATGTAGACCGCCGCCCCCACGGAGTCCCGCAGCCGGTCCAGGGTCTCCTGGAGCTTGTCCGTCAGGGCCTGCTGCCGGTCGACGCCGGAACCGAGCAGGACGAGGGAATCCCCTATGGCGTAGGCGCCGTCCGACACCTGCAGGACATATCCCTCCCGGCGCAGCATGAGCAGCATCGGGGCGAGATGGACTGCGGGCAGGCCGGTCTCACGCGCGATCTGCACATCGGTCACACCGCCGGTGTGCCGTGCGATCGTTTCGAGTACGCGTAGTGCGTACTGCACCGAGTGGAACGGCGCGGTCGGCTCGGGCTTCAGCGCCACGGTTTCCCCCTAGCAGGTTGTTACCGCTTGCCCTACCACGATAGCCATCAAGGGGCCCATGTGGAGCGCCTGTTGGGGAGATTGATGGCTCAATCACGCCGCCCCGCCAGGATCTACTCCACTGGCATATGCCATGGTCAAGCTCACTGTCCCGGTGTGCCGGGAATGCCCCGGCGCCGCCGACGGTTCGAGTTCTTCGTACGGACGAGGATTCGAGACGGGAGCGACGATGAGTGACACCGGTGACGCGTATGGACAGGAGGGCCGCGACGCCATCCGCGGCGCGGCCCGGGGCAGCGCACCCGTACCGCTCTCCGTCCTGGACCTCGTCACCGTGGGGGCCGGCAGTACCGCCCACGCCTCCCTGCGCACCAGCGTGGACATCGCCCGGCTCGCCGAGTCGCGCGGCTACCACCGCCACTGGGTCGCCGAGCACCACTCCATGCCCGGGGTCGCCAGCTCCTCCCCGGCCGTGATCCTGGCCCACCTCGCCGCGCACACCTCCCGCATCCGGCTCGGCTCGGGCGGGGTCATGCTGCCCAACCACGCCCCGCTCGCCGTCGCCGAGCAGTTCGGCACCCTGGAGGCGCTGGCCCCGGGCCGGATCGACCTCGGCCTCGGCCGGGCCCCCGGCACCGACGGGCGCACGGCCATGGCGCTGCGCGGGCCCGGCCGCCTCGACGAGGCCGCCGGGGAGTTCCCCCGGCAGCTCGCGGAGCTGACCCGCTTCCTCGACGACGACTTCCCCGACGGGCACCCGTACGCTCGCGTGCACGCCGTACCGGGCCCGGTCCAGGGGCCTGCCGGGCGGCCGCCGCTGTGGCTGCTGGGCTCCTCCGGCTTCAGCGCCCGCCTCGCCGGCGAGCTCGGCCTGCCCTTCGCGTACGCCCACCACTTCTCGGCGGCGGGCACCCTGCCCGCGCTCGACCTCTACCGGCAGAGCTTCCGCCCCTCGGCCGTCCTGGACGCCCCGTACGCCGTCATCGGCGTCGCGGCGCTGGCCGCGGACACCGCCGGGCAGGCCCGCGCCCAAGTGCTCACCGGAGCGCTGTCGATGCTGCGGCTGCGCACCGGGCGGCCCGGACTGGTCCCGACGCCCGAGGAGGCCGCGGCGTACGCCTTCTCGCCGCCGGAGCGGGAGTTCGTGGACGGCTGGCTCGCGAACATCGTCCACGGCACCCCCGACGAGGTGCGCGCCGGACTCGACGACCTGGCCAAGAGGACGGGCGCGGACGAGCTGATGCTGACCGCCAACGCCCACAGCGGCGCGGCCCGGCTGCGGTCCTACGGGCTCGTCGCAGATGCGTACGGGATGCCGGAGCAGGGCCCGGCCGAGGGGTGACCGGCGGAAAACGGGGTTCGGCTGGTTTGTTGCCGAAACCTTGCCGGGAGATGGCCTAAGGCACCCTTAAACCGCTCGTCACCCGGGGTGGCGGGCGGTTCCTGATGTGCCTTCAGGTCTCTGACGAGCGCATTTGGCTGCTCAGTGGTCTAGTCCTTCTTTGGTCCAAACCATTGACTGGGGCGCGGCGTGATCGCTATCACTTCTCTCACCTGAAGCCGATGCTCTCCCCTCCCACCCCCCGGAGGCAGTTCATGCACATCCGTAAACCCCTCGTCGCGGCCGCCGCCACGGCCGCGCTGGCAGCCGGGGCGCTCGCCTCCTTCGCGGGACTCGGTACCGCCCAGGCGGCCGGCGCGGCGGCGGGCGCCGCGGCCGGCGGCGTCCGCATCGCCTACTACGACCAGTGGAGCGTGTACGGGAACGCCTTCTACCCCAAGCACCTGGACACGCGGGGGATAGCCGGCAAGCTGGACGTGATCAACTACTCGTTCGGCAACATCCACCCCACCGACCTCACCTGTTTCCAGGCGAACAAGGCCGCGGGCGACGACAACAACCCCAACGCCGGAGACGGCGCGGGCGACTCGTACGCCGACTACCAGAAGTCCTTCAGCGCGGCGGACAGCGTGGACGGCGTCGCCGACAAGTGGGACCAGCCGATCGTGGGCGTCTTCAACCAGTTCAAGGAACTGAAGGCCAAGTACCCCCACCTGAAGATCAACATCTCGCTGGGCGGCTGGACCTACTCCAAGTTCTTCCACGACGCGGCCAAGACCGACGCCTCCCGCAAGAAGCTCGTCGCCTCCTGCATCAAGCAGTACATCAAGGGCGACCTCCCGGTGGAGGGCGGCTACGGCGGCCCCGGCACCGCGGCCGGCATCTTCGACGGCATCGACATCGACTGGGAGTACCCCGGCTCCTCCGGCGGCCACCTGGGCAACCACTACGGCCCCGAGGACAAGCAGAACTTCACCCTGCTGCTGGCCGAGTTCCGCAAGCAGCTCGACGCCGAGGGCGCGGCCAACGGCGGCAAGAAGTACATGCTGACCGCGGCCCTCCCGGCCGGCCAGGACAAGATCAAGTACATCGAGACGGACAAGATCGGCGCGTACCTCGACTACGCGAACATCATGACCTACGACATGCACGGCGCCTGGGACGGCGACGGGCCCACGTACCACCAGTCCCCGCTCTACCCCTCGGCCGCCGACCCGACCGACCCGATCGCCCCGGGCACCGAGAAGTACAGCATCGACAACGCCATCGACTCCTGGATCGACGGCAACCCGGCCTACGGCATCGAGGGCGGCTTCCCCGCCAACAAGCTGACCCTGGGCTACGAGTTCTACTACCGCGGCTGGAAGGGCGTGCCGGCCGGCACCGCCAACGGCCTGGCGCAGAGCGCGACCGGCGGCTCGGCCGCCCGGCCGCTGAGCCAGCAGGCGGGCATCGCGCACTACAAGGAGCTCGGCGGGATCGTCGACAACGCGGCGACCACCTTCTGGGACGACCAGTCCAAGTCCTCGTACTTCTACAAGGACGGCGAGTTCTTCACGGGCCTGAACCAGCGCTCCATCCAGGCCCGCGTCGACTACGGCAAGCAGCGCGGCCTGGCCGGCGCGATGATGTACTCGCTCCTCGGCCTGGACAGCAACACCACCCTGCTGAACCAGATCTCGGACGCCCTCGGCGGGACCACCGTGCCGCCGACCACCCCGCCCACGACGCCTCCCACCACCCCGCCGACCACGCCGCCGACGACCCCGCCGACGGGTTGCGGTTCGACCCCGGCCTACGTCGCGGGCACGGTCTACACCGGTGGCAGCGAGGTCGCCCACAACGGCCGCAAGTACAAGGCCCAGTGGTGGACGCAGAACGAGACGCCGGGCACCACCGGTGAATGGGGTGTCTGGAAGGACCTCGGCGCCTGCTGATCTCCCCCCACCCCGCGCCGAGCGGCGGCCTGCCCCGTATCCCCCTCAGACGAGGGGGTGCGGGGCAGGTCCGTCGGACGGCGCGGACGCGGTGGCGGCGGACGCGGAAGCGGCGGACGCCGCGGCGGCCTGGCGGCCGATCATGCGGGCGATCACGTCCGGGGCCACCGCACGGGAGTAGAGCCAGCCCTGCCCCGTGTCGCAGCCGACGCGGCGCAGCCGGGCCGCCTGCCCCGCGGTCTCCACGCACTCCGCCGTGACCGTCAGGCCCAGCCGGTGCGCGAGCTGGACCAGGGCCTCGACGATCGTCTCGTCGGCCGGGTTCGGGTGCGTGCCCTCCTCGTAGCGGAAGCCCCGTACGAAGGACCCGTCCAGCTTGAGCACCGACACCGGCAGCCGGCTGAGGTAGGCCAGGTTCGAGTAGCCGGTGCCGAAGTCGTCGATCGCGATGCGCACGCCCATGTCGCTGAGCGCCTGGAGGGCCTGGAGCGGCCGGCCGGCCGAGCCCATCACGGCCGACTCGGTCAGCTCCAGCTGGAGCAGCTGCGGGGCGAGCCCCGTCTCGGCGAGGATCTCCGCGACGTCGCCCACCAGGTCGGAGTCCCACACCTGCCGCACGGCCACGTTGACCGACACGAAGACGGGCGCGTCGCTGGGCTGCTCGATCTGCCAGCGCCGCGCCTGGCGGCAGGCCGTGCGCAGCACCCACTGCCCCAACTGGACGATGGACCCGTCCTCTTCGGCGATGCCGATGAACCGATTCGGCGTCAGCGTGCCGAACTGCGGGTGCTGCCAGCGCACCAGGGCCTCGACCCCGCGCACCGCCCCGCTCTCCAGGTCCACCAGGGGCTGGTACTCGAGCTCGAACTCCCCCCGCTCCACGGCCGGCCGCAGCGTCGAGGACAGGGCCTGGCGCGTCATGCGGTGCGCGTTGCGCTCCGGGTCGAAGAGGGTCCAGCGGGCCTTGCCGTCCGCCTTCGCCCAGTACAGGGTCGTGTCGGCGGCCTGCATCAGCCCCGTCGCCGAGGTGCCGGCGGTGGCCCGCTCCACCACCCCGATCGACGCGGAGACCGACAGCCGCTGCCCGGACAGGTCGAACGGCTCCTGGACGGCGGCCAGCACGCTGCGCGCCAGGTCCGCGAGCTGCTCCGTACCCGTGGAGTCCTCGACCAGCAGGGCGAACTCGTCGCCCCCGAGCCGTGCGACCAGGTGCCCGCTCGTGCGCCCGTAGCCGGACTGGTCGGCGCACTGGGTCAGCCGGGCGGCGACGGCCGCCAGCAGCCGGTCGCCGACGCGGTGGCCGAGGGTGTCGTTGACCGCCTTGAACCCGTCGAGGTCCAGGTAGCACAGCCCGATCCGGCCGGTCCCGCCGCCGTGTTCGTACGAGGAGGCCTCCAGCGCGGCCGAGAGCCGCTCGAAGAACAGCGCCCGGTTGGGCAGCCGGGTGACGGGGTCGTGCATCTGGAGGTGGCGCAGGCGCGCCTGGAGGTCGCGCCGGTCGCTGATGTCGGCGACGGACAGCAGGACGTCGCCGGTCCCCGGTACCGGCCCCAGGGTGACCTCGGTCCACAGCGAATGCCCGTCGGGGTGCTTGAGGCGGCGGGTGCAGCGCAGCCGGGCCTGCCGCCCGCGGAGCACCTCCTGGTACGCGGCCCAGGTGCGGGCCTCGGCGGCCAGGTCCACCAGGTCGGCGGCGCACCGGTGGACGAGCGCGTGCGGCTCGGCGCCCAGCAGGCCGGCGAAGGCGTCGTTGGCGGCGACGACGTACCCCTCGCGGTCGACGACGGCCATGGGCAGGTGGGCCGCGTTGAAGGCGGCCCGGTAGTCGCGCCGCTCGGACTCGGCGCGCGGCGGAACTGCCGTTGCCGACACTGCCGCGTGACGCTCCGTGATGGCCGATCGGATGCTGTCGGCCGCCGAACCGGTTCCTTCAGAGGTTCCGCTCACCGTTGGCTCCCGCAGTGCTCGTGAGTGTCCGTGCAGGAAAGTGTGCCGATCATAGAGGCTGCCGGGAGGCCCTATCCAGCGGCGTCGCCGTGCGGGGGGGGGCGGGAGTTCGGCGTGATGACGGAGTGACGGCCGAACTCCGGGCGATCGTTTCTGCGCGGCTCTGAGCGCGGAAGGGCCCCTGCTGATCTCGCGTGATCGGTCGTGACGTTCTGTAGGCAACCGGGTGAAGGCCAAGGGTCACCGGCTTGCCGGATTGCTCACTCGTGTGGGGCAGGGCAACAGGGCATTGGTACGACAATCACCTCAAGGTGGATGAATAGGTACGAATCCACCACCGGAGGTCGATGTGGCGCGACAGCTGACACCCGGGGGAGTGGACCGCCCCCGCCTCCGGAGCACGGCGGCGGCCCTCACCTCCCTGACGGCGCTCGCCGCCATGTCGCTCGTCGCGGGCCCCGCGGTGGCCGATTCGGGTGCCGGCCCCTGCGCGCTGACCCGTACGGCCGCACACCATTCGCTCGGCCTCGACACCTGGAACGGCGCCTACCCGCGGCCCGAGCGCACCCTCGACGCGGTCATGGTCTTCCTCTCCTTCCCCGACCACCGGACCGCCCTCACCCCCGAGGAGATCGCGGGCGACTACTTCCCGGCCACCAGCGACTTCTTTGAGCGGGCCTCGTACGGCCGGTTCCGCCTCGTCCCGCACCCGCAGAAGCAGTGGATCCGGATGCCCAAGCCGTCCACCGCGTACGGGATACAGCGCGACTGGGCCCCGGAGGACCGGGCGGCCTACCTGCGGGACGCGGTCGCGACCGCCGACGCCCAGGTGGACTTCGGCAAGTACGACGTCGTCTACTTCGTCGCCGATCCGGACGCGCCCGGGGTGGACTCCGATGCCACGAAGGTCGTCAACTTCGACCGTCCGATCCGCGCCGACGGCACGGACCTGCGGCGGATCGTCACCGTCTTCGAACGGCACCCGCCGGACCGCAACGTGCTGGCCCACGAGACCGGTCACGTCTTCGACCTGCCCGACCTCTACCACCGGCCGACGGACGGCAAGGGCGACTGGGACACCCACGTCGGGGACTGGGACGTGATGGGCAGCCAGTTCGGGATGGCCCCGGACCTGTTCGCCTGGCACAAGTGGAAGCTCGGCTGGCTGGACCCGGGCCAGGTGGACTGCGTCCAGTCGGGCTCCTCGCTGCACACCCTCCAGCCGCTGGCCGAGGCCCCGGTGCGGGGCGCCACGGGAGGGACCCGGCTCGCCGTGATCCGTACGGGCCCCGGCAGTGCGATCGCCGTCGAGGCGCGCGGCTCCGCCGGCAACGACGGGGACACCTGCACCGAGGGGGTCCTGGTCTACCGGGTGCGCAACGAGGCGGCGTCGGGCGGCGGTCCGATCGAGGTCCTGGACGCGCATCCGACGACAGAGGCCTGCTGGGACCGCTCGGTGTACCCGCCGCTCGCCGACGCGCCGCTGGAGGTGGGCGAGACGTACACCGTGCCGGGGGAGCGGATCACCATCGAGGTGGCCGACCGGACCCAGTCGGGCGCGTACACGGTGAAGATCACCACCTAGCCGGCCGGCGGCTGAACGAAGAAGGCCCCCACTCCGAGGAGTGGGGGCCTTCTTCCGTCTGTGCGCCGCCAGGGACTCGAACCCCGGACCCGCTGATTAAGAGTCAGCTGCTCTAACCAACTGAGCTAGCGGCGCCTGCTGACGTCGTAGACATTACCAGGAGGTTCCGCGGAACTAAAAATCGATATCCGCAGCTCGGGCCGCGCGGACGAACGCCCACAGCAGGGCCTCCGGTCCGGGCAGCCAGGGCCTGCGCGCGTCGGGGGCCACCAGCCAGCGCGACGGGCCCGGGGCGGCGGCCAGCGGCGGCACGGTGACGGCGTCGCCGAGCCCGTGGCAGAGCGGCGCCGGGGCGGTACGGGACGCCCCCCACTCCTCCCACGCCAGCAGGGCGGGGAGCCGGTGGGCGGTCCCGGTGGCGGCGAAGAGCAGCATCCGGCCCCGGTGCACGGCCACCGGTCCCGACCCGGGGCCCTCGGCCCACAGCAGGTCCAGGATCCGGCGCCCGAGCACGGCCGGGACGTTGACGACGTCGAAGGCATTCCCGCAGGGCAGCACCGCGGGCGCGGTGGGCCGGGCCTCCCAGGCCGCGAGGGTGTCCTGCGGCCGCGCGCACGCCGAGACGAGCCAGGCGGCGCCCTGTGGGGTGACGTGGGTGGCGGGTGCGGTGCGTACGTCGAGGGCGGGGCAACCGGGGGCCGTCGTCAGCGTCGTCATGTCTCCAGGTCTACCGGGCGTAACGTTCCCGTTTCCGCGAGTTTCCGGAATCCGGGACACGGCGGGCACCGCTGGGGTATGTTGCGCCCCGCATATGCCAGCCGCCCGATGTCAGGTCGCTTCCGGGCCCGCGTCGCGCTGGAGGGACTCGCCGAACTCGATCATCTTGCGGGCGTAGTCCTCGGTCCACTCCGCCTGCTCCGCGATCAGCGCCGTCGAGAGCCGGTCGAACCGGCGCGGGTCCGCCAGCTGCGCCGCCGCCAGGGCCTGGAATTCCACCGCCCGCTCCTGCGCGGCCCGGAAGGCCAGCGTCAGCTCGGTCGCGCGGGCCAGCAGCTCGCGCGGGTCCTCGATGGACTCCAGGTCGAAGAAGTGCTCCGGGTCCGTGGTGGCCTCGGAGGGCTCGAAGAGCAGGGGTGCGGGCCGAAGCCTCCGCTCGGTCCGCTCGGGCTCTGCCATGCCTGTCCTCCTGCTGCGCGTGCGATGCTTCCGGGCCACCGTCCATTGTCCAACGCCCCGCAAGGGCGCACCGAGACGGGGCTCACACGGCGAGCGCCCCCCACCCGCCCCCCACCCGCCCCGGGCCCGCGCGCGGCGGGATCCGCGGGGGACGGGCTACGGGCGCCAGCGCACCCGGTGTTCCGCCAGGTGGGCCAGGACCGAGTGGTTCGCCTCCCAGCCGTCCGGGAACTTCACCGTCACGCCCAGCTGCACCGGCTCCGTCGAGGGGTGGTCGTCCAGGAGCTCCGCTATGCCCGCCCGGGCCACCAGCACACAGGCGTGCCGGTGCCGGGAGGCCAGCACGCACAGCCGGCCCGTCTCCAGGTGGAAGGCCGTCGCGTCGGGGCGGCCCGACAGCGGGTGCAGGATCACCGTGAGGTCGTACTCCCGCCCCTGGAGCCGGTTCGCGGTGTCCACCGTGACCCCGGTGACCCCGTGCAGGGCCAGCGCCGCCCGGATCGCCGACGCCTGGTCGCGGTGCGCGGTGCCCACCGCGACCCGGTCCGCGGTCAGCGGCGACGGTCCCGCCGACTGCTCGTCCGAGGTCACCGCCCCGCGGTCCAGGGCCCGGCGGACCACCAGGGCCACCGCGGCCACCGCCTCCGGGTCGGTGCGCGGGGTGTGCCGAGCGGGCAGCTCCAGCAGGCCCCAGCCCGACTCGGCGGCCTCGTCCAGCACCCGGTCCGGCCCCGACCCGTCCGAGGGCACCCCGTACGACAGCCGCCGCTCGCCCGGGCCCGTACCGCTGCGGAACTGCGTGTACGGGTAGAACGCCCGCGAGACCAGCGGCGCGGCCGTCGCCGGGAGCCGCCACGACACCGGCAGCCGGTGCTGCGGCAGCTGCGGGTTGTGGGCGAGCAGGGTGCTGACCGCCGAGGCCGAGGGGTCGTACGACAGGCCCGCCCACTGCTCCGCGCCCACCACGCTGAACGGGTCCAGCTGGCCCGGGTCGCCCACGAACAGCGCCCGGTCGAACAGCCCGGCCACGGCCAGCAGCGCGTCCGAGCGCATCTGGTACGCCTCGTCGACGATGGCGTGCTCCCAGGGCTCCGCGTCCTTGACGTACGCCCACTTCGCGGCGGTGGAGATGGTGATCGGCAGCTCCGCGAGGTCCCCCGGCTTGGCGGAGAGGATGACCGAGGGCAGCTCGCGCAGCGCGGGGTCGTACGCGTCGCCCTCGCTGCTGTGCAGCCGGCCGACCTTCAGCTCCGGATCCTTGTCGGCGAGCCGCAGCACCAGGTCGTCGACCTGCGCGTTGGTCTGCGCCACCACCATCAGCCGGCGTCCGGCCGCGGCCAGTTCCCGGGCCGCCCGGACCACGAGCGTGGACTTGCCGGCCCCGGGCGGGGAGTCGACGACCACGCCCCGCTCGGTCCCGTGCAGGGTGTCGCGCAGGATGGCGGCGGTCGCCTCGGCGGCCGCGGCCCCCGGGTCGAAGGAGTTCACAGCAGGTCCTCGTCGGTCACGGAGTCGGGCAGCACGGGGGCGGTCAGGTGTCCCGGCGGGCCGCCGTGGGTCCACGGGGTCCGCTCCGGATCCGGCAGCTTCGGGCCGCCGCGCGCGTCGTGCTCGAAGAGCGTCCAGCACACCCGGTCGCCCTTCTCCGGCACCGAGCCCGGCTCCGGCTCCCGGCCGCGCCCCATCTTGTCCAGGATCCGCAGCACCAGCCGCCCGTCCTCCTCGAAGCGGACGAACTGCGCGCTCTGCGGGCGCCCGTCCAGCGAGCGGAAGACCTTCCCGCCGCCCCCGTCCGCGAGCTGCGGACGGTCCTCGGTGGCCACCGTCACCAGCGGGCGCGGGCTCGGCCGCTTCGACTCCGTCCACTCCATCAGCACCTCGGTGACCTCACCGGCGAAGGCCTCGCCCGTGAGCCGCCGGCCCGCCATCACCAGGGGGTCGTCCAGCGCCTCCTGGGCGTCGAGCCGCACCTGCTCGGTCTCCCGCGTGGCCAGCTTCTGCGCCGCCGTCACCGCGTCGTCGCGGCGCGGCTGCGGCGGCTCGCCCGCCCGGACCCGGTCCCGGTGGCCGGTGTACGACCAGCGGTCGCGCGTCCACCGCTCCTCGGCGCGCTCGCCGGGCGGCAGGGTGCGCAGCAGGTCGATCGCCTCCCACGTCATCCACCAGGTGCTCGACATCTGCTCCACGACCAGCCGCCGCACGGCCCGCTCGGCGATCCGCGCGTCACGGTCGTCGTCCCCGGGGCCGGCCGCCAGGGCCGCGCGCGCCGCGTCGTAGCGGGCGATCGCCGGGGCCAGCAGCTTGTTGTCGAAGGCCGGGTCGGTGGCCGGACCGGCCGGCGGGCACAGCAGCTGGCCGTCCTTGTCGCGGCCCAGCTCCGTGCGCAGCGCCGCCTCCGCCCCTGACCTGCCCTCGGGCGGATCGATCCAGGCCAGCAGCGCGCCCAGGTGCTGGTCCTCCAGATTGCTCTGGCCGCTCGCCCAGTGCCGTCCCAGCAGCTCCGTCGCCGACAGCAGCATCGAGGAGCCGGGGACCCGCGCCCGCTCGCCGAGGTGCGTGAACCAGCGGCCCAGCAGCGGCACCTTCGGCGGCGCCGGATACGGATTCTCCGGATCCTCCTCGGCCGTCCGCCGGAACCGCATCGACCGGCCCAGCAGGCGCACGTACTCGACGCCCGCCCGGCTCGGCACGATCAGCTGCGGCGCGTCCCGGCACAGCTCGGCCTCGACCTTGACCCGCTTGCCGGTCTCCGGGTCGGTCTCGGTGCGCTCGGCCGGCTCCACGTCGTCGGCGTACGCGTCGATGTGGGCCAGTACGTGGACCGCCAGGTCAGCGAGGAACGCCCAGCGCAGCTCCCGGTCGCGGGGCTGGGGTATCACGAACACCCGCGGCTCGTGCCGGTCGGTGCCGACCAGCGCGCCCAGCGGGGCCCCGGCCTCACCGGCGGTGGTCAGCGGCACGAGGACCATCGGGGTCTCGGACAGGTGGCGGTGCCGCACGGTCGCGAGCGGCTGGGCGCGGCCCGCACGGACCGCCTCCAGCCGGGCCAGGGTGCTCAGCAGGGACATTCGGGGGTCTCCGGGGCGTGGTACGGGGGACGGGCGGCGGCCAGGTCCAGTGCCTCGGCGCGCAGCCGGGCCGCCCGGTGCAGCGCGGCGGCGGTCGGGTCCTCGGCGCGGCCGGCGCCGGAGGCCGCGGCCAGGGCCTGCTCGACGGTGGTCAGCGCGCCCAGTTCGCCCCGTACGGAACGGCCCAGCGCGGTCACCTCGTCTGCGGCGCGGGCCCCGTCCCGGCAGTGGAAGGCCAGCTCGCAGGCGGCCAGGCACTCGGGGGCGTACGAGGCGTCCACCGCGGCCACGGCGCCGGCCAGCTCCTCGGCGGTGCGCGCCGGGTCGAAGCTGAGCCCCTCGGGCAGCGCGGCGGCCAGCTCCTCGACCCGGGTCAGCCGCTCCAGCTGGCGCCGGGTCACGGAGCGCTCGCGGCGGACGTCGACGGGCGCGGCGGTGGGCAGGTTGGAGAAGTCCTTGGGGCAGACCAGCAGCACGGTGTGCCCGACCTCGGCGCCGGCCAGCTTCTCCGCGGTCTTCTCCAGGGCCAGGACGTAGACGGCGGCCTGGCGGGCGGCGGCGCCGACCTTCGCCGCGTCGGCGGACCCGTCGATCATCGGGAACGACTTGATCTCCACCACGGTCCAGCGGCCGTCGGGATGCACGACGACGGCGTCCGGCTCCAGGTAGGCGGGGGTGCCCGCGACCTCCAGGGCCAGCATCGGGTGGTCGAGCAGCGTCCACGCCCCGGTGTCCCGGCCGGCGGCGGTGGCCTCGCGCAGGGCGAGGGCGGTCCGCGCGGCGCGGCCCTCGGGTCCGGCGGCGGTCAGGTCGGGGACGAGGGCTCCCGCACCGGGGGGCTCGGCCCCGGCGCCGAGCTGCCCGTGGACCAGCCGCAGCAGCTCGGCTCCGCCGTCGGCCTTGACCCTGGCCTCGAAGGAGTTCCCGCGGACGATGGCGAACTGCGACTGCCCGAAGGGCGCGGGGGAGCCCAGGGCCGAGGCCAGGGCGGTCTTGTCCACGCCGGCCCCGTCGAGCAGGGCGCGTCTGCCGCAGCCCGGGTTGGCGGCGAGCGCGGCCAGGGCCCGGGCGTCGAGCGGGCGGGGCGGCACGGCCGGGCCGCGCAGGCCGGCGAGCCGCTGCCGCAGGGTCGTCTGCGGAGCGCTGCTGGGCGGGTAGGAGCTCACCCGCGGAAGTGTCCCATCCGGCACTGACAATCGTGCACTTACGGCGGAAACGGGCTGCGGGGCGGGTGCGGGGCGAGTGCGGGGCGGCCGGGGGGCGGGTGCGGGGCGGCCGGGGGACGGCCGTGGGTGAGCCCGTCGTTCATGTGTTGGATGATGGACGGACGACGGAATCCCCGTAAAACCGCACCAACGCTTACATACCGGGAGAACTCACATGGCCCCCCGCATCCTGCTGGCCCGCCACGGCCAGACGGCGTGGTCCCAGCTCGGCAAGCACACCGGACGCACGGACGTGCCCCTGCTGGAGGAGGGCAAGCGGGGCGCCAAGCTGCTCGGCGAGCGGCTGGCCCGGGACCCGTGGAAGGGCCTGCCCGGCGTGGAGGTCCGCACCAGCCCGCTGGTCCGCGCGAGCGAGAGCTGCGACCTCGCGGGCTTCGGCGTCCAGGCGGAGCCCTGGCACGCGCTGATGGAGTGGGACTACGGGGACTACGAGGGCATGACCCCGGCCGAGATCCAGGCGGTCCGCCCCGGCTGGCTGATCTGGCGCGACGGCGTCCCGGGCGGCGAGTCCGTCGCCGACGTGGCGGCGCGCGCCGACGAGGTGGTCGCCTGGGCCCGCTCCGCCGAGCGGGACGTCCTGGTCTTCGCCCACGGGCACATCCTGCGCACCCTGGCCGCCCGCTGGCTCGGCTTCGAGGCCTCCTTCGGCGCCCGCATCCGCCTGGAACCCACCTCGCTGTCGGTGCTCGGCTGGGCGTACGGGGCCCCCGCGCTCGAGCGCTGGAACGACACCGGGCACCTGGACGCCTAGGCGGGGCCGCCACCCGGGGCCGGTCCGTCGGAAGGAAGCCGAAAAGGGCCTCTCCGTAAGGGAGTTGTCTCGCTGAGTGACTGCGAGGATGGGCCCATGACGATTACTTCCGTGGTGCTGCGGCGGCGCGTGGACGATCTCGGTCCGGCCCTGGACTTCTACGTACGGCTGACCGGCCAGCCGGCGACCCGCTTCGGGTTCGCCGGCCTGGACCTGGCGACCGTCGGACCGTTCCTGCTGTTCAGCGGGCCCGACGCGCTCGCCGAGCGGTTCGCGGGCGTGGCGGCCACGCTGGCCGTGGCCGACCTCGACGCGGCGGTCGCGCACTGCGCGGCCTCCGGGGGCGAGGTCATCGCCGCGCCCGCCCGCACGCCCAACGGGCGCCGCGCGGTGGTCCGCCATCCCGAGGGCGGGGTCTACGAGTACCTCGGCGCCTGACCCCCGGACCGGTCGGAGCGGTCGGCCCGGTCGGCCCGGTCAGACTGCCGCGTGCCGGGTCAGGAAGGCGCCGACGCGGGGGGCGCGCTGGTGCGGGATCAGGGTGCGGGCCGTCTCCGAGAGCAGGGACCGCACCCGGGTGGACTGCACCTCCGCCAGCAGGTCCAGCACCCGGCCGCCCGCCCAGGCGGCCTCGTCGGGGGCCCCCGCGTGCGCCAGGTCACCGGCCAGCTCGGCGGTGTAGAGGGCCACGTTCCGCGCGAAGTGCGGATCCTGGAGGTCGGCGGCGCGGCGGGCGTGCCGGGCCGCGCGGGCGTGCTCGCCGAGCGTCGCCCAGCACCTGGCCTCCAGGGACTCCAGCTCGGCCTCGCCGAAGAAGGACATCCACTCCGGGTCCGCGCCCGCCCCGCCCCGGGAGAACTCGGTGTGGGCCCGGGCCAGCGCCTCCTCGCAGGCCTTGCGGTCGGCCAGCCCCGCCCAGCCGCCCGCCTCGCGCAGCGCCAGCAGCGACAGCAGCCGCGGGGAACCGAGGGAGCGGGCGGCGCGGCGGCCCGCCTGGGCAGCCCGTACCGCCTCGCGGGAGCGGCCGCAGTCCCGGGCCAGGAAGGCCATGTTGCTGAACGCGTGCGCCTCCAGCGCCGCGTCCCCCGACACCCGGGCCGTCGCCAGGGCCTCCGCGTAGTGCGAGCGGGCGTCGTCGAAGCGGCCGGAGTCGTGGGCGAGCCAGCCGACCGAGACGGCCAGCTCCCCGGCGCCCACGTGCAGCCGGTCCTCGGTGGACTGCCGGGTGGCCCCCGCGTCGAGCAGCGCGTACGCGGCGCGCAGGGGGCCGGCGGCCCTGCGGTACAGCGCGTCGGCCCCGTGCCGGTCGTCCAGCAGCCGGATCTGGCGTACGGCGTCCTCGACGGCCGCGGCCTCGGACTCTCCGGCACGGGAGGGGAGCCGGCGGGTGTCGCCGAGCAGGGTGAGGCTGAGCGTCGCGGCCGCCACGGTCGCGGAGCCGCCCGCCATGAACGCGCGACGCAGCACGTCGCTCTCCTTGGAACGGGAAGGGGAAGGGGACGGGTGGAGGGAGGGGGCGGACGGGTCGCGCAGCGCCGACCGGCCGCGGACGGCCTCGCGCGGTGAGAAGCCCAGGTCGGCCAGGGTGCGGCCGGGGAACATGTGGAGGAAGACCCGCTCGTAGGCGTAGTTGGGGCAGCGGATCTCGCCGGACTCGACGCGGCCGATGTAGCGGGCGTCGCAGGAAACCGTTTCGCCGATCTCCTTCGCGGCCCGGCGCACCAGCGCCGCGAACTCGGCCGGAGAGTGCTGCCCGCGCAGCCGCCGGAACGTGGAGTTGGGTGAGTGGGGGGACGCCGCCATGGACGTGGCCTCTCTGGCAAGGAACGCAGCGCCGGTACGGGAAGGTGGGTGCGGAGGTGTCGTCCGGCGCGCATGAACGTACCGCCAGTACGGGTCCCTTCATGCGATGTTTGGTTACAAACGGGATATCTCACCCGCGATCTGCCATGAACTGCCATCCTTTGCAGCGTCTTGCCGCCGCACCCGTTGACGTTCCGGGGCGTTGAACCCATGCGGAGTGGGAGGCGACTCCCCGCTCCCGGCTCGTACGCGGATCGAGGAGGGGTTCCCTTGGTGGAGGCCGGCATGGAGAGCACTGGAACGAACACCGCGCCCGAGCCCGGTGCGACCGCGACCGCCACCGCCACCGTCACGGCAACCGTGACGGCGACCGTGTCGGTGACGGCGACCGTGACCGGGGCCGACGCTCCGGACCTGGTGACCGTGCCCACCCGGCAGGGTCTGGAGGCGGTGGACATCATCCGCCGCGCCAGCCGGGCCGGCGGGGTGGGGCCCGTCCTGCACGACGGATCGGGCGACACCCTCGGCTTCCTCGTCCCGCCCGGCACCGCCGACGCCTGGGACATGCCGGGCAGCGCGTGTACGCAGACCAACGGGCGCGGGATGCGCTTCGGCGACGCGGTCCCGCCCGCCACCGGAGCCACAGGCTGGCTGCTCCCGCCCGAGGCGGTCGGCCCGGTCACCGACCCCGCGGTGCTGCGCGAGGCGCTCGGGGAGGCGGCCCGGCTGATCGAGGCCGCCGACAACTGCCGCTGACCGGCCACAATGGGGTGGTGGCAGGCAGAGACAGAGGCAAGGGCCGGAACAAGGGCGAGCAGCAGCGCGGACGCGGCGGCGGCGCCGAGCCGCTCGCCGGGCAGGTGGGCGGCGGGCTGGCGGAGCTGACGCCCGACCGCGAGCGCGCGGACGCCTGGACCCTGCTGATCGACGGCGCCCCGCAGTCGCACGTGGACCTCGCCGACCCCGGGTACCTGGACTTCTCGTACCAGCGGCGGATCGGCCACCTGATCGACCTCGCCGCACCCGCCCGGCAGCCCCTGAACGTGGTGCACCTGGGCGGCGGCGCCTTCACCCTGGCCCGCTACACCGCGGCCTCCCGCCCCCGCTCCACCCAGCAGATCGTGGAGATCGACGCCGCGCTGGTGGCCTTCGTGCGCGAGCACCTGCCGCTGGATCCGCAGGCGCGGATCCGGGTCCGCGCGGTCGACGCCCGGGCGGGCCTGGCCAAGGTGCCGGACGGCTGGGCGGACGTGGTGATCGCGGACGTGTTCAGCGGGGCGCGCACCCCGGCGCACCTGACGAGCACCGAGTTCCTGGACGACGTACGCCGTGCCCTCGCGCCCACCGGGTGGTACGTGGCCAACCTCGCGGACGGTCCGCCGCTGGCCCATCTGCGGGGCCAGATCGCGACGGCCGCGTCCCGGTTCGCGGAGCTGGCGCTGGCGGCCGATCCCGTGGTGTGGCGGGGGAAGCGCTTCGGCAACGCGGTCCTGCTGGCCGCGGACCGCGAACTGCCCGTCGCGGAGTTCACCCGCCGGGTCGCGAGCGATCCGCATCCGGGCCGGGTGGAGTCCGGCCGGGCCCTGGCGGACTTCGCGGGCGGGGCCGCGCCGGTGGCCGACGCCTCGGCGGTGGCCTCACCGCAGCCGCCGCCCTCCGTTTTCCGCTAGAAGGGGCCTGACCACCGGCGACGGCCGCGCGCGACGGCCCGTGGGGACCGGCAATGAAAAAGAGGTCTCCCGACAATCGGTCCTGATGCGTAGTGTGTTGATCCCTAGGAGGCCCGCTCCTCCTACGACGCGCTCAGGAGACGGCCAACGATGTCTGATTCCCACGCTGCAAACCCGGGAACCCCCTCCCCCAGCACCGCGACGTCCGACTACACGAAGCGGCTCGCCCGCCTCGAGCAGTCGGGGCTCAAGCGGTTGCTGCCCACCCAGGCGCCCTACAAGTGGAACCTGCGGAGGCTGCGGCTCGGCCGGGTCCTCGACATCGGCTGTGGCCTGGGTCGGAACCTGCTCAACTGCGGCCCCGAGAGTGTCGGGGTCGACCACAACCCGCACTCCGTGCAGACCTGCCGCGAGCGCGGGCTGACCGCCTACACCCCCGACCAGCTGGCCGAGGCCCCGGACTGCGGGCCGCGCTCCTTCGACAGCCTGCTGGCCTCGCACGTGCTCGAGCACGTCGACGAGGAGACCGCGGCCGCGCTGCTGGGCCAGTACCTTCCGCTCGTGAAGCCGGGCGGCTCGCTCGTCCTCATCACCCCGCAGGAGGTCGGCTTCCGCTCCGACGCCACCCACATCCGCTGGGTCGGCTTCGACGAGCTGCGGACGGCGGCGGCGCGCCACGGGATCGCGGTGCGGCGCACCTACTCGTTCCCCTTCCCCCGCCCGATGGGCAAGGTGTTCCCGTACAACGAGTTCGTGCTGGTGGGAACCGTTCCGGGGGCCACCCGCTAGGGGCGGAGCCGCAGGGGCCTCGGGGGCCTCGGGGGCCTCAGGGATCGACGATCTCGACGACCGGCGGGTGGTCGTGCCAGGTGCAGAAGACCGAGACCTCGCTGCCGTCCCGGGTGAAGGTGACCCGGATCCAGTAGTCCTGCTTCCACACCTGCATCCGCCAGCCGGCGGCCGGGGTCGCGGAAACCAGCTCGGCGGAGGACGCGCCCAGGTCGAAGACGACCCGGCCGCCCGAGACCGGGTAGGCCTTCACATTGCCCGCGCGCGCCGACGCCTTCGGTGACGGCTTCGCGGACGGGTTCCCGGGGGACGAGGCCCCGGCGGACGGGGACGAGCCGGGCGCCGGCGTCGACGCCGAAGCCTGCGGGCTCGGCGGGGCGGACGGGGAGGCCTCCGGAGACGGGGACTGCGCGTCCCGCGTCGAGGACGACAGCGGCAGCGTGGTCAGCGGAACGGCGAGCGGGCGGTCGTAGGCCGTGCCGGACATGACCGTGTGCACGCCCCACCACGACAGCGTCACCGCTGCTCCGGTCGCCAGCGTCCAAGCCATGGCATGTACAAGACCTCGCTGCATCAGGGGACATACTGCACCACCCGTCACAGACGTGGCCCGGCACCTCCCCGGGTCGCCCGAATGGACTACGGTGCGGGCCATGGCAAGTGTGCTCGTGGTCGAGGACGACCAGTTCGTACGTTCCGCCCTCATCCGGCACCTGACCGACGCCTCGCACACCGTGCGCAGCGTCGGCACGGCCCTGGAGGCCCTGCGCGAGGTCGCACACCACCGGTTCGACGTGGTCATCCTCGACCTCGGGCTGCCCGACCTCGACGGGTCGGAAGCGCTGAAGATGCTGCGCGGCATCACCGACGTACCGGTGATCATCGCGACCGCGCGCGACGACGAGGCGGAGATCGTCCGGCTGCTCAACGACGGCGCCGACGACTACCTGACCAAGCCCTTCTCCGTGGAGCACCTCTCGGCCCGGATGGCCGCCGTGCTGCGCCGTGCCCGGGCCGCCGCCGGGGCCGAGCCGCCCTCGCGCGTTCTGCGCGTCGGCGGACTGGCCATCGACCCGCTGCGCCGCCAGGCCGAGCTCGACGGGACGGTACTGGACCTCACCCGCCGGGAGTTCGACCTGCTGGCCTTCCTCGCCGGGCGGCCCGGGGTGGTCGTGGCCCGGCGCGAGCTGCTCGCCGAGGTCTGGCAGCAGTCGTACGGGGACGACCAGACCATCGACGTCCACCTCTCCTGGCTCCGCCGCAAGCTCGGCGAAACCGCCGCCCGCCCGCGCTACCTGCACACGCTGCGGGGGGTCGGGGTCAAGCTGGAGCCGCCGCTGTGAGATGGGCCTTGGTCAAGGTGTGCCTTGCGGTCACCGCCATGGTGGTCGTGGCCTTCGCCGTACCGCTGGGGCTGGTGGTGCAGGAGATGGCCAGCGACCGGGCGTTCTCCAACGCCGAGCGGCAGGCGGCCACCATCGGGCCGACGCTGTCCATCACCACCGACCCCGTGCAGCTGCGCAAGGCCGTGGAGTCCACGCAGATGGGCGCGGCCCGGCGGATGGCCGTCCACGTGCCCGCGATCGGCGACAGCCCGCCGGTGGACATCGGCGAGGGCCGGGCGGGCGCGCACGCCGTCGCGGAGACCCGGCGGATCGGGCGGGCCACGACGGCCTCGGTGCCCGGCGGTGGTTCGGCGCTGCTCCAGCCGACCGCGCTCGGCTCCGGTGACATCGCGGTGGTGGAGGTGTTCGTACCGGAGAGCGAGGTCAGCAACGGGGTCACCACCGCCTGGCTGGTCCTCGCGGGCGTCGGGGCGGCACTGATCGTGGGCTCGGTCGGGGTCGCCGACCGGCTCGGCGCCCGGCTGGTCCGGCCGGCCGAGCGGCTCGCGGACGCGGCGCACCAGCTCGGCGAGGGCCGGCTGGGGGCGCGGGTGCCGGAGGACGGCCCGAAGGAACTGCGCTCGGCGGCGGCGGCCTTCAACGCGATGGCCGACCAGGTGGTGGAACTCCTCGCCAACGAGCGGGAGCTGGCCGCCGACCTGTCGCACCGCCTGCGCACGCCGCTGACGGTGCTGCGGCTCAACGCCGCCTCGCTCGGCGACGGCCCCGCCGCCGAGCAGACCCGCGAGGCCGTGGAGCAGCTGGAACGGGAGGTCGACACGATCATCCGTACCGCCCGCGAACAGCGCCCGCCCGCCGCCGCGGTGGCCGGCGCCGGATGCGACGCCTCCGAGGTCATCCGGGACCGGATGTCCTTCTGGTCGGCGCTCGCCGAGGACGAGGGCCGCGAGGTGCGGCTCGCGGGCGTGGACCGTACGGTACGGATCCCCGTGGCGCGGCCCGAACTCGCCGCGGCCCTCGACGCGATGCTCGGCAACGTCTTCCGGCACACCCCCGAGGGCACCCCCTTCGCGGTGGACGTCCACGACGCCTCGGACGCGGTCATCATGCTCGTCTCGGACGCGGGCCCCGGCATCGCCGACCCGGACGCCGCCCTGCGCCGCGGCAACGACGGCGGCCGCGACGGCTCGACCGGCCTCGGCCTGGACATCGTCCGCCGGGTCGCGGAGTCGACGGGCGGCGACGTCCGGCTGGGGCGCTCGGTGCTCGGCGGCACCGAGGTGCGGGTGTGGATCGGCCTGGACGGGCGGACCCGCGGTGGCGCGGGCGGGGTGCGGGCCCGGCGCGGCCGGCGCAAGCGGCGCAGCAACTGATGTAACGGCACGGGGGCGGGGGCGCGCCTCGCGGTCGGCGTCCGCACGGATCGGTACGGTCCGCGCATGGACACCCTGATCTTCGGCGGCATCCTCGCCACGTTCCTCACCCTGTACCGGGAGTCGCCCCGGATGGTGGTGCTCGGAGCGTGGTGGGTGATGCTGCTGGCCGTGATCCTGCTGATGGCGCACCACATCACCAGCAGCCTCGCCCTGAACCTGAGTTACTGACGGTGGCCGTGATGCACAGCCTCCTCCCGGAGGAGGCACCGACGGGCGGACTGCTGGGGCGGGTCCAGTTCTGGTTCGCCTGCGTCTTCGCCATCGGCTGGACGGGCGTGGTCTGCGGCGGCCTGTTCTACCAGTTCGGGCTGTGGGAGTACCCGTGCCCGCTCTGCATCGTGCAGCGGATGTTCATGCTGCTGGCGGCGATGGGCGCGGCGTACATCGTGCGGACGGCGCTCGCGTACGGGACGGTCACCGGCCGGGACTACATGATGGGGTGGGGCCTGTCCCTGGTGGCGGTGATCGCCGGCTCCTTCGCGTCCTGGCGGCAGACGATGCTGCACATCCTGCCGGGTGCCAAGGGGTACGGGAGCGAGGTGTTCGGCCTGCACCTGTACGTGTGGGCGTGGATCCTCTTCCAGGCCTCGGTGGTGGCCATCGGCATCGCCCTGGCCTTCGCGCACTCGACGGCCGACCGCTCCGTTCCGGCGGACGGGCCGGGGGCGCCGCGGACGGTGGGGATGTTCGCCCTGGGGTTCCTGGGCCTGGTCATCGCCGTCAACCTCGTGGCCGTGTTCTTCGAGGAGGGCTTCCACTGGTTCCTGCCGGACGACCCGTCCCGCTACCAGTTCTTCTACGACGTGGGGATCCTCGGCTAGCGGCCCCGGACGGTGGCCGAGATGTTGCCGCCTCCGTCGGGGCCGCACAGGCTGGGCCTGACGGAAGGAGTCGGCATGAGAGTCATGCTCCGCGCCCACATCGACACGGCCGCCGGCAACGAGGGCATCAGGACCGGGGCCCTGCCCCAGGCCGTGAAGTCGCTGATGGAGAAGCTGAAGCCGGAGGCCGCCTACTTCGGCATGCACGAGGGCGTGCGCTCCTGCTGGATCGTCTTCGACCTGCAGGACAGCGCGCAGATGCCGCCGCTGATGGAGGGCCTGATCATGGACTTCAACGCAGAGGTCGAGGTCGCCCCCGTCATGACCGCCGAGGATCTGGCGAAGGGACTGGCCGCGATGGAGTCCTCGCGCTAGGCCGTCTTCCGGTGGCCGTCAGGGCCAGCGCGGCGGAGGCGGCGGCGGCCGTGCACGCCACCGCGAAGGCCGCCCGGTAGCCGTACGCCGCCGCCAGCGGGCCCGCGACGGCCGCCGCCACCGCCTGGCCGAGGATCAGGCCGCTGCCGGCCACCGTCATGGCCTCGCCCATCCGCTCCGCCGGACCGGTCCGTTCCACCAGACCGAACAGGGCGATCAGGTGCGGGGCCACGGCCAGTCCGATGCCCGCGACGGCGAAAGCGGCGCCGGCCAGGCCGGAGACCGCGAGCAGCGGCAGCGTGAGCACCGCCTGGACGGCGATCGTCCACCGCAGCCGCACGGTCAGGTCCGCCGATCCCGGCCGGGCCACCGTCACGAAGCCGGCGATCGAGCTGGTCACGGCCATCGCGGCCCACACCAGGCCGGCCGCGCCCGGCTCGTCCAGCGTCTTGGCGAGCGCGTTGACCCCGGTGTTGGCCCCGCT
The DNA here is from genome assembly GCF_042719495.1 of Streptomyces sp. NPDC058525. Classification (NCBI taxonomy): domain Bacteria; kingdom Bacillati; phylum Actinomycetota; class Actinomycetes; order Kitasatosporales; family Streptomycetaceae; genus Streptomyces; species Streptomyces sp. NPDC058525. The sequence continues at coordinate 6,627 of NZ_JBHXNP010000107.1, read as the reverse complement.
CCAGGCGGCTCCCTGGAGCACCGCCAACGCGCACAGCAGGACCAGCCCCGGCGACCACAGCCGTACGGCGGCCCGCGCGCCGGGGACCGCGAGCGCCGGGCCCGGCGCGGTCGGGTGCACCGCGAAGAGGGTTCCGAAGACGAGGATCAGCGCGGCGGCCAGGAGCAGGGCCGCGGCGGGATGCACGGTCACGGCCAGGATCCCGGCCAGCGCGGGCCCGACCATGAACCCGGCCTCGTCCAGGGTGGTGTCGAAGGACAGGGCCCGGCCCAGCAGCTTCTCGTCCCCGCCGGCCAGCCGCGCCCAGCGCGCCCGGGCCAGCGGCCCGACCTGCGGGACGGTGAGCCCGGCGGCGACGGCGAGGGCCGTGCGCAGGGCCGGCGGCAGCCCGCCGAGGACGGCCGCGACGAGGGCGAGCAGCACGGCGGCGTTGGCCGCGCAGGCGAGGAGCAGGACGGGGCGGTGGCCCCGGCGGTCGGCGAGCCGGCCGATGACGGGGCCGCCGACGGCCTGGCCCAGCCAGAGCGCGGCGGCGACGGCCCCCGCGTCCGCGATGCCGTCGCGTGCGTTGACGAGCAGGAGCGTTCCGATGGGGCACAGGGCCGCGGGCAGGCGGGCCAGGAACGCGTGGAGGGGGAGCGCGGTGCCGCCGAGGGCGAGCACCGCGCGCAGGGCGCCGGGCGGCGCGGATCGGGTCACGGACAACCTCCGTCCGCACGCCGACCCTCCCGTGTCTCCGGCGCGCACCGTTGCCCGTTGCCCGGACGGTACCGGCGCGGCGGCGGCCCCGGAACCCCCCGGCCGTACGCCGTCCCGCCGGACGGGTCCGAGCGGTCAGAGGGAGCCCGTTCTGGCCACCCGCGCGTACCAGTGGGCGCTGGAGCGCGGGGTGCGCGTCTGGGTCTCGTAGTCCACGTGGACGATCCCGAAGCGCTTGCTGTAGCCGTAGGACCATTCGAAGTTGTCCATCAGCGACCAGAGGAAGTAGCCCTTCACCGGGGCGCCGTCCGCCAAGGCGCGGTGCAGGGCGGCCAGATGGGCTTCCAGGTAGTCGATCCGTGCCGGGTCGTGCAGGTCGGGGGCGTACGCGGCGCCGTTCTCGGTGACCAGCAGGGGCAGGCCGGGCGCCTCCCGGGAGAAGCGCATCAGCAGGTCGTACAGGCCCGTCGGGTCGATCGACCAGCCCATGTCGGTCCGCTCGCCCGGGGGCTGGTGGAAGGCCACGGTGTCGGCGCCGGGCCAGGGGGAGTGGCCCGTGGCCCCGTGGCCGTCGGCGCGGGGGCCGGTGCCGGCCGGGGCCGCCGAAACCACCGCCGGGGAGTAGTAGTTCACGCCGAGGTAGTCCAGCGGCTGGTGGATCAGCGCCTCGTCTCCGGGGCGGACGAAGGACCAGTCGGTCACGGCGGCGGTGTCCTCGAGGAGGTCCTGCGGATAGGCGCCGTGCAGCAGCGGCCCGGTGAAGATCCGGTTGGCCAGGGCGTCGATGCGGCGCCGCGCGTCCAGGTCGGCCTCGGAACCGGTCAGCGGCCGGACCGCGCTCGGGTTGAGCGCGATCCCGACCCGCGCCGAAGCGGGCAGGGCGGCGGCGGCCATGCCGTGGGCCAGGTTGAGGTGGTGGGCGGCGCGCAGGGAGTCGGCGGGGGAGGTCCGGCCGGGGGCGTGGACGCCCGAGGCATAGCCGAGGAAGGCGCTGCACCAGGGCTCGTTGAGGGTGGTCCACAGTTCCACCCGGTCGCCCAGCACCTTCGCGACCTGCTCGGCGTACGCGGCGAAGGCGTGGGCCGTCTCCCGTTCGGGCCAGCCGCCCCCGGTCTCCAGCTCCTGCGGCAGGTCCCAGTGGTACAGGGTCACGCAGGGCCGGATCCCGTACGAGAGCAGCTCGTCCACCAGGGCGTCGTAGAAGCCGATCCCGCCGGAGAGCACCCGCGGCCAGGACACCGAGAACCGGTAGGCCCCGAGCCCCAGTTCGCCCATCAGCCGTACGTCGTCCCGCCACAGCCGGTGGTGGTCGACCGCCACGTCGCCCGTGTCACCGCCGTGCACCTTGCCCTGCGTACGGCAGAACGTGTCCCAGATCGAGGGCCCGCGCAGGGCGGCCGCGCCCTCGATCTGGAAGGCCGCGGTGGCCGCGCCCCACAGGAACCCGTCCGGGAAGCGCACGCTTTCCCTCGGCACACTCGTCATCCCTTGACAGCTCCCTGCATGATGCCGCCCACGATCTGGCGGCCGAAGAGGACGAACACCAGCAGCAGCGGGAGCGTGCCCAGCAGCGCGCCCGCCATGATCACCGACTGGTCGGGGATGTAGCCCCGGCCCAGCCCGGTCAAGGCCACCTGCACCGTCGGGCTGCCGTTCTGGGTCAGCGCGACGATCGGCCAGAAGAAGTCGTTCCAGGCCATCACGAAGGTCAGCATGGCCAGCACGGCCATCGCCGGCCTGGCGACGGGGAACACCACGTGCCACACGATCCGCAGCGAACTCGCCCCGTCCGTGCGCGCCGCCTCCACCAGTTCCATCGGCAGGGCCTGCGCCAGGTACTGCCGCATGAAGAAGACGCCGAACGCGGACACCAGGGTCGGCAGGATCACCGCCTGGAGCCGGTCCGTCCACGACAGCTCCGCGATCAGCATGTACAGCGGGACCACGCTCAGCTGCGGCGGAATCAGCATCGTCCCGATCACCAGCCCCAGCAGCAGCCTGCTGCCGCGGAAGCGGAGCTTGGCGAAGGCGAAGCCCGCCAGCGTGGAGAACACCACCGTGCCCGCGGCCACGGTGCCGGCCACGATCACGGTGTTCAGCAGGGCCGTGCCCATGTTCGCGTCGGTCCACGCGACCTGGAGGTTGCGGCCAAGGTTCCCGCCGAACCAGAACGGCGGCGGGGTCTGCGCGAGCCGCGTGTTGCTCCGCGAGGCCGCGATCGCCGTCCAGACGAGCGGGAAGAGCGAGCCGGCGGTGAACAGGGCCAGCACCGCGTACGCGACCTTGCCCGCGCGCAGGGATCTCATCGGGAAGCCCCCCGTCCGCGCAGCAGCCGTGCCGCGCCCGCGATGACCAGCAGGATCAGGAACATCGCCCAGGCGATGGCCGAGGCCCGCCCCAGGTGCAGGTTCACCCAGCCCTGCTCGTACAGGTACAGCCCGAGCGTCTGGAACTGGTGCTCCGAGCCGCCCGTCGCGCCCGCCCCGCCGTTGAACAGCAGCGGCTCGCCGAACAGCTGGGTCGCGCCGATCGTCGAGACCACACAGGTGAAGAAGATCGTCGGCCGCAGCGAGGGCACCGTCACGTGCAGGAACTGCTGCCAGCGCGAGGCTCCGTCGAGCGCGGCAGACTCGTACAGCTCGTTCGGCACGGCCTGCATCGCGGCCAGGTAGATCAGCGCGTTGTAGCCGGTCCACCGCCAGATCACGATGGAGGAGACCGCCAGCTGCGAGGCGAAGGTGCCGTTCTGCCAGTCCACCGCCCCCAGGCCGACCGAGGACAGCACCCAGTTGACCATCCCGTAGTCCCGGCCGAAGAGCAGCACGAAGACGAGCGTGGCCGCCGCGACCGAGGTGGCGTACGGGGTGAGCACGGCCACCCGGAAGAAGGCGGAGCCGCGCATCCGGTAGTTGAGCAGGTGGGCCAGGCCGAGCGCGACGGCCAGCTGCGGCACCGTGGACAGCAGCCCGATGGTGACCGTGTTGCGCAGGGCGTTCCAGAAGAACTCGTCGTCCCACAGCCGCGTGAAGTTCTTCAGCCCCACCCACGTCATGCTGTCCGGATCGGTCAGCTCCACCTGGTGCAGCGCCGCCCAGCCCGTGTACAGCAGCGGGAACAGCCCGAAGGCGGCGAAGAACAGGAAGAAGGGCGCCACGAAGGCGTACGGGCTCCAGCGCAGGTCCCAGCGGTAGCGGCGCGAGCGCCACACCTGGCGCCGGCCGTCCCCCTCCGCCGCCGGCCGCTTCGAGCCGGCGGCGGAGGGGGACAGGACAGCCGTCTCGTCCGTCACCTGAGCCTCACTGATCCAGGGCGTTGTCGATCGCCTTCACCGCGGCCTCCCAGCCCTCCTGGGCGCTGCGGCCCTTCTGGTCGACCTGGAGCATGCCGATGTCCGACAGGTTCTGCGCGATCACCAGGTCCTTCGGGCCGACCACCGTCACCGGCACCCCCTCGGCCGCCTTCGCGAAGATCTCGCCGATCGGGGCCCCGCCGAAGTACGCGTGCTGCGCCCCCGACACCGCCGGCAGCTTGTAGGCGGCGCTCGCGCTCGGGAAGCTGCCGCGCTTCTCGAAGAGCTTCGCCTGCTGCGCCGGAGCCGTCAGCCAGGCCGCCAGCTTCGCCGCCTCCTCGGTGTGCTTGCCCGCCTTCGGCACCACCAGGAACGAGCCGCCCCAGTTGCTCGGCTTCGGCGCCTGCGCCACGTCCCACTTGTCCTTGCCCGCCGGGCCCGCCTTGTCCTGGATGTAGCCGAGCATCCAGGCCGGGCAGGAGACCGTGGCGAAGGCGCCGTTGGCGAAGCCCTGATCCCAGGCCGGGGTGAACTGCTGGAGCTTGGCGCTCAGCCCCTCGGCCGCGAAGGAGGCCGCCAGGTCGAAGGCCCCGCGCACCGCCGGGTTGGTCTTGTAGACGACCTTGCCCTGCTCGTCGTAGAACCGCTGCGCGCTGCTGCCCGTCACCGCCGCCATCACGCCCGACGCGGAGTCCACGAAGGCCTTGCCCCCGCCCGCCTTCGCCTTGTAGGCCTTGCCCGTCTCCAGGTACTTGTTCCAGTCGCCCGCCCACAGCGCCCCGACCGCCGCCCGGTCGGTGGGCAGCCCGGCCGCCTCGAAGAGGTCCTTGCGGTAGCAGATGCCCTGCGGGCCTATGTCGGTGCCGAGGCCGACCGTGGCCCCGCCCTTCGCCGCCGGCGCTGTGCCCTGCGCCCACTTCCAGGGCAGGTACGCGGCCTTGTCGACGCCCGGCGCCTTGCCCAGGTCCACCAGCTTGTCGGCCTGCGTGGCGGTGATCTCGGCGATGTTGTTGACCTCGACGGCCTGGATGTCGGCGAGCCCGCTGCCCGTCCCCAGGTGTGTGAGGAGCTGGGGGTAGTAGTTCTCGTTCCGCTCGATCGAGGTCTGCTCGATGCGGATCCCGGGATTCTGCGCCATGTACTCGTCGTAGAGCCCGGCCTCCTGGAGGCCGAACGCGCCGAAGACCCCGACGGTCAGGGTGGTCTTCGCCTTGCCGCCGGCCGGTCCGCCGCTCTGCGGCTTCTCCTCCGGATCCTGCGCGCACCCCGTGAGCAGCAGGGCGGCCGCTCCCACCGCGGTGACTGCCGTGGCAAGGGTTCTTCGGGCTCGGGCGTGGGCTCGCATGTGCATCCTCCTTGAAGGACGGAACGGGGAAGGACGAAACGTGCCGGGTGTCGTGTGCCACACTGTGGGAGCGCTCCCACAGTCGTCAAGGGGTAGATTCACGGAGGGAGGAAGCCATGAAGGGGTACGGGGGCAGCAGGGGACGGCCGACACTGGAAGAGGTCGCCGCGCACGCCGGTGTCGGCCGCGGCACGGTCTCCCGGGTGATCAACGGCTCCTCCAAGGTCAGCGAGCACACCAGGAGCGCCGTGGAGGCGGCCGTCGCCAAGCTGGGCTACGTGCCCAACCGCGCGGCCCGCGCCCTCGCGGCCAACCGCACCGACGCCATCGCCCTCGTGATCCCCGAGCCGGAGGCCCGCTTCTTCGCCGAGCCGTACTTCTCGGACGTGGTCCGCGGGGTCGGCGCCGCCCTCGCCGAGACCGAGGTGCAGCTCGTCCTCACCCTGGCCGGCAGCGACCGCGAGCGCCGCCGGCTCTCCCAGTACCTCTCGGGCCACCGGGTCGACGGGGTGCTCCTCGTCTCCGTGCACGCCGGGGACCCGCTGCCGGAGCTGCTGGCCGAGCTGGGCATCCCGACCGTGATCAGCGGCCGCCGCTCGGCCGCCGAGCCCCTTCCCTCGGTGGACTCCGACAACCTGGGCGGCGCGGCCGAGGCCGTGGAGCACCTGCTGGGCCGGGGCCGCCGGGCGATCGCCACGATCACCGGCCCGCTGGACGTGTACGGGGCCCAGTGCCGCCTCGACGGCTACCGGCAGGCCCTGGCCGCCGCCGGGCACCGGGCCGACGAGGGGCTGGTCGCGGTCGGCGACTTCACCGAGGAGGGCGGCCGCCGGGCCATGCGCGAGCTGCTGGAGCGCCGTGCGGGACTCGACGCGGTCTTCGCGGCCTCGGACGTCATGGCGGCGGGAGCCCGGCGGGAACTGCGGGCGGCCGGCCGCCGGATCCCCGAGGACGTGGCGCTGGTGGGCTTCGACGACTCGGTGGTGGCCCGGCACATGGACCCGCCGCTGACCAGCGTCCGGCAGCCGATCGAGGAGATGGGCCGGACCATGGCGCGGGTGCTGCTGGCCAGGATCGCGGGGGAGACGGGCGCGGAGGCGGCCGTCGTACTGCCGAACCGGCTGGTGGTCCGCGAGTCCTCGTGAGCCCGGACGGCGCGGGCCGGACCGGCAGCGGCCGGAAACGGGCAGAGGGGTGTGCGGGCCGCGGCGCGGGGCGGGGCCCCCCGGCCCGGGGGGGGGGGGGGCGGGGCTTTGTCCCCCGGCCCCCCGGGCCACAACCCCGGGGTCAAACA
>NZ_JBHXNP010000106.1:0-33993 GCF_042719495.1 Streptomyces sp. NPDC058525 | reverse complement strand
CCTCAAACGCCGGCGAGGCTGGGGTGCCTCCTGCGCGGGCGACACCAGGCGAACCCAGCCCTGGGTGACGCGCCGGAGCAAATCGGCCGCACCTGGCAGACGGCGGGAGCCAATTCAGCCCCGCCGGCGTTTGAGGCGCGGGGTCTGGGGCGGAGCCCCAGGAGGGGTCCGGGCGGAGCCCGGGGCCGCCGCTCGGCGCAGCCGGGGCCGCCCCCGTAACCCGTACACCCGAGCCGGAGGCTAGATGGCTTCCTTGCGCGTCAAGAAGTTGAACGCCACCCACCCCGGCAGCACCGGCAGCCAGAAGGTCATCGTCCGGAACAGCAGCACCGCCGAGAAGGCCACGTCGGACTGCAGCCCCACCGCGACCAGCCCCGCCGTGAGCGTGATCTCCACCGCACCGATACCGCCCGGCGTCGGCGCGGCCGACCCCAGCGCGTTGCCCGCGAGGAACACCACCGCGATGCTCGCGTAGCTGATGGCCTGGCCGTCCCCGAACGCCCGGATCGAAGCGTCCAGGCACATCACGAAGCAGCCCGTCAGCAGCAGCATCCCGCCGATGCCCGTCGCCAGCTTCTGCGGCCGCTGGAGCACGTCCAGCATGCGCGGCACGACCCCGGCGAACAGTGCCCGTACCCGCGTCACGACGAACTTCCGCATGAACGGCACCGCCGTCACCACGAGCACCAGCACCGCCACCGTCAGCAGACCCGCGATGACCGTCCGGGACGGGGTCATCTCCGGGGTCTTCTCCGTCCCCGTCAGATAGCCGAAGGACAGCAGCAGCAGGATGTGGCTGGCCAGACCGAACAGCTGCGAGGCGCCCACGCTCGCGACCGCGAGCCCCGGCCGGATCCCCGCCCGCTGGAGGAACCGCGTGTTCAGCGCGACACCGCCGACCGCCGCCGGAGCCACCAGCTTCACGAAGGACCCGGCCACCTGGGCCACCACGGTCCGCAGGAACGGCACCCGCTCGGGCACGAAGCCCAGCAGGCTCATCGCCGCCGCGAAGTAGCTCAGCGCCGAGAACGCCAGCGCCGCCCCGACCCAGCCCCACTCCGCCTTGCCGATGATCGTCGCGAAGTCCACGTGGGCCAGCTGCGTGAGCAGGAAGTACGCAGCGAGCGCGCCCGCGATGAACGACACCAGCGTGCGCGGCCGGATCCGCTCCAGCCGGGCCGGTTCCACCGGCGCCTGCGGGCGGATCAGCAGCACCTGCCCGCGGATCTGGCTCAGCAGGTCCTCCTCGCGGGCCCCGTCCAGGGCGTCATCCAGCGCCTTCTTCTCGGCCTTGCGGTCCGCGGCCGGGCTGGTGGCGGAGGCGTCCGCCCCGCGCGCCGCCTTCGCCGCCCGCGAGGACTCCAGTACGGCCTCCCGCTGCCGGTCCGCCCGCTCCCGGGCCAGCTTGCGCAGCGTGGCCCGGGTGGAGCGGCTCAGCGCGATCGGCTGGAGCAGCGGCAGGCAGTCCGCCACCGCGTCCGGGCCGAGCACCGACACCGCCGAGTCCACCGCCCGCTCCGCGCCGACCCGCAGGCCGAGCGTGGTCAGCAGCTGGGCGATGTCCATCCGCAGCACCAGGTCGCCCGCCGCGATCTCGCCGCCGCGCAGGTCGGTGAGGATGATCGTGCCGGAACGATCCACCACCAGGGCGTCCCCGGTCAGCCGCCGGTGCGCGATCCGCCGCGACTGCAGGGCCCGTACCTGCTCCCAGGCGTTGCGGCTCAGCTCGTCGGTGATCTCCTGGTCGGAGAGGGAGTCCAGGGTGCGGCCGCCCAGGTGCTCGTACACGAGCATCACGGCGTCCGGGCCGAGCTCGGAGGTGGCGATCAGCTTCGGCGCGTTCGCCCCGGCCGCGATGGCGGCGTACGCGAGCAGCGCCTCCTGCTCCAGCGCCTGGCGCAGCGACTGCAGGCTGCGCCGGGTGGTGATGCCGCGCAGCGTGAGCCGGCGCCAGACCCGGTAGAAGAAGCCCTGGGCTTGCTGCTCGCGGTCGACGACGGTGACGTCGAGCGGCGGGCCGTCCTCCAGGGTGACGTGGTAGCGCCGTCCGCGGTCGCTGACCTCGGAGGCCTCCGCGCCGCTCTCGGTGACCTCGGCGCGCATCGCGCTGACCGGCCGGAAGCCGACCCGGCGCAGTCCGGCGAGGAGGGTCTGCCCGGTGGGGCGCACATTGGGCGAGCCGACGGCGTACAGCGTCCCGTACGCGACGCTCCAGCCGATCAGCACGGTCAGGATGATCGAGAAGGGTGTGGTGTAGCCGCTGACCAGCATCGTGAACGCGTCCATCAGCAGGACCACCCACAGCGCCACGCGCCAGCGCGGCCGGCGGGTCATCCCGACGGCCGTCATGTACGCGATCACGGGCGCGAGGTAGCCGTGCACCGGATCGGTCAGGGCCCCGCCGCTGCCGGCGGAGCGGGTCAAGGCGTCCTGGATGGTGCCCGGAGCGGCTTGCGAGACCCACAGGTCGGTGGCGAGCGTGACCCCGTGCGCGAGCACGGCGGCGAGCACGCCGTCGGCGATGCGCAGGCCGTCGCGTTTGATCAGCCGTTCGATGGCGAAGGCGACCGGGAGTAGCAGCACCGCGATGCTCGACACCAGCGCGGCGACCTTGATCAGCAGGTCGGGCGCCTGGCCGGTGCCCTTGTTGATGTCCTCCTCCAGGCCGACGGTGGTGCCGTGGGCGAAGGCGGCGATGGCGAGGACGACGGCGATGCCGAGGATGCCGACGAGCAGGCGTACGAGGTCGGAGGGGCGGTGCACGCGGGCGGCGAGCAGCGGTTCGTCGACCTCCACCTGGTCGGCGGCGGTGGGAGCGTGCCCGTGCGGGCCCTCCGGCTCCGCTCCGCCGTCCGCTCCGCTGCCGGATCCGGTCTCGGATCCGCGCTCGGATCCGCGCTCGGCTCCGGTCTCGGATCCGCGCTCGGACAGGGGTCTGGGCCGGGGGGCGGGGCCGTCGTCTGGGCGCGTCGCGTCGTCGTCCGCCGCCGCGCCGTCCGGAGGGCTCACACCCTGCTCCTTCGTCGTCACTTCCGTCTCTTCTTGATCACGTATCACCAGTCACCGCCCGCAAGATGGTGGCACGGACCGACCTGCGCGCGGGGCATCAGGGTGCGCGCCGGTACGGAACCTTGTCTTCCGCCGCTCGGCGGCCGCCGTGCTGCACCATGGGCCGAATGAGCGAGGAGCTGCCCGCGTACGCGGAGCACGTGCTGGAGGTGGCCGAGCGTATTCCGCCCGGCCGGGTGATGACGTACGGAGACGTCGCCGAGTGGCTGGGCGAGGGCGGACCGCGCCAAGTCGGCCGCGTCATGGCCCTGTACGGAGGGGCCGTGCCCTGGTGGCGGGTGGTGCGCGCGGACGGCGTACCGCTGCCCGGCAGCGAGCGCCGGGCCCTGGAGCACTACCGGGCCGAGGCCACCCCGCTGCGCCTGACGGCCGGCGGCGAGCCGCGGCTCGACATGCGCCGGGCACGCTGGGACGGCGGCGAAGAGCGCGACGGGGACCGCGACGAGGCTCACACCTGACAGCTTCGGCCATGCGCGGTCCGGGCGGGCGGTCGAGCGCCCGTGCGAAGGCCCGTCCGGGGGACGGAGACGAACTGCGCGGGATCGGCCGGTTGCCGTAGCGTTGCCTCTTCCGCTCCGGCCGCCGCCGACGCGGTGCCACCCGAAGACCCACCAGGACCGGCAGCTCACGTGATCACCTCTCCTTCCGACCGCACCGAACGGCGGCGTACGCGGACCCCTGACGCGTACCGCCTCGTGCGCACCGGACCGGAACGGGTGGGCCCCCCTGTCCTTGACGCAGCACAGCGCGCGGTGGTTGATCACACCGGCGGACCGCTCCTGGTCCTGGCCGGACCGGGCACCGGGAAGACGACCACCCTGGTCGAGGCCGTCACCGCCCGGGTGGAAGCGGGCACGGACCCCGCCCGGATCCTCATCCTCACCTTCAGCCGCAAGGCGGCCGTGGAACTGCGCGACCGGGCCGCCCTGCGGCTCGGCGGCGCGCGGGCTCCGCAGGCGACCACCTTCCACTCCTTCTGCTACGGGCTCGTCCGCGCCCACCAGGACACCGACCTCTTCGCCGATCCGCTGCGGCTGCTGTCCGGCCCGGAGCAGGACGTGATGGTCCGCACCCTCCTGGAGGGCCAGCGCCGGATCCGCTCCATCCGCTGGCCGGACGACCTGCGGGCCGCGCTGACCACGCGCGGCTTCGCGGACGAGGTCCGCGCCGTTCTGGCCCGCGCCCGCGAACTGGGCCTCGGCCCTTCGGCGCTCGACTCCTTCGCGACCCGGACCGGCCGCCCGGACTGGAAGGCGGCCGCGGCCTTCCTCTCCGAGTACCTGGACGTCCTGGACATGCAGGGCACGCTGGACTACGCGGAGCTCCTGCACCGGGCGGTGCTCCTGGCGGAGCGCACCCCGTCCCTCGCGTCCGCGTACGACGTGATCTTCGTCGACGAGTACCAGGACACGGACGCCTCGCAGCTGCGGCTGCTGCGGGCGCTGAACGGCCCCGCGGGCACGCTGGTCGCCTTCGGCGACCCGGACCAGTCGATCTACGCCTTCCGCGGCGCCGACATCAACAACGTGCTGGACTTCGAGTCGGCCTTCCCGGGCGCGGAGGTCAAGGCCCTGACGGTGGGCCGCCGCTCGGGCGCGGCCCTCCTCGCGGCGACCCGCCTCCTCACGACCCGAATGCCGCTGCCCCGCCTCCCCGCGGCCGCGGTCCGCGCGCACCGCGGCCTCCAGGCCACGCGGGAGGGCGGCCGGGTGGAGGTGTTCACGTACCCGACGGCCGGGGCCGAGCTGGACAACATCGCCGACGTCCTGCGCAGGGCCCACCTGGAGGACGGCGTGCCCTGGCAGGACATGGCCGTACTGGTCCGCTCGGGCGGCCGCACCCTCCCGGCGATGCGGCGCGCCCTGATCACGGCGGGCGTCCCGGTGGAAACGGACGGCACGGACACCCCCCTCCGCCACGAACCGGCGGTGGCCCCCCTCCTGACAGCCCTCCGCACAGCCGCCGAATCGGCCACCACCGAGTCGGCCCCCGCCGAGTCGGCCCCCGCCTCACCCGACTCCGGCACCGAGCCCGCCACCGAGCCCGCCCCGGCCCGACCCGGCTCCGCCGCGACCCAGCCCGCCGCAGGCGACCCCGGCTCCGCCGCCGCCCGGCCCGTCGCCGGTGACTCCGGCACGGCCGGGCCCCGTACCGGCGAGGCCGCCGCCGACGCCGACGCCACGGCCGACGGCTTCGATCCTGGCCAGGGCGATCAGCCGTCGGTGTCCGCCGACGCGGCAGCGGTCGGCGCGGGCGCCGCAGGCGGCGATGTGGGCGAGCTTGCTCGCGACTTCGGGGTGGGTGGGCGGGAAGCATCCCCCGACGCCGAGCCCGCCCCGGACCGGCCCGGCTCCGCCGCCGCCCGGCCCGTCGCCGGTGACTCCGGCTCCGGCGAGGCCCCGCCCGCCGCGGGTGAGGGCGGTGGGTTCGGGATGGGGGTGGAGGCTGCCATCGGGCTGCTCGGGTCGCCGCTCGGGGGGATGGACGCCGCCGATCTGCGGCGGCTCGGCCGGGCCCTGCGGGAGGAGGAGCGCGCCGCAGGCGTCAAGGTGCCCGCGCCCAGCGACGTCCTGCTCGCCCGCGCCCTCGCCGAGCCCGAGCGGCTCACCGCCCACGACCCCGCCTTCGCCCGCGGAGCGCAGCGCCTCGGCCTCCTCCTGCGCAAGGCCCGCGAGCTCCTCCAGGGCGGCGGCACCGCCGAAGAGGCCCTGTGGACGCTCTGGGACGGCACCCCCTGGCCCCAGCGGCTCGAGCGCTCCGCCCGCCGCGGCGGCGCGGCCGGCCGCAACGCCGACCGCGACCTCGACGCCGTCTGCGCCCTCTTCGACACCGCCGCCCGCGCCGAGGACCGCACCGGCGGCCGCGGCGCCCTCAACTTCCTCGAACAACTGGAGGCGGAGGACATCGCCGCCGACACGTTGACGACCCGCGCCGCCCGCCCCGACGCGGTCCGGCTGATGACCGCCCACCGCTCCAAGGGCCTGGAGTGGTCCCTGGTCGTCGTGGCCGGCGTACAGGAGGGCCTCTGGCCCGACCTCCGCCGCCGCGGCTCCCTCCTCGAGGCCGACCGCATCGGCCGCGACGGCCTCGCCGAGCCCCTCACCCCCGGCGCGCTCCTCGCCGAGGAGCGCCGGCTCTTCTACGTCGCCGCCACCCGCGCCCGCGACCGCCTCGTCGTCACCGCCGTCAAGGCCCCGGCCGAGGACGGCGACCAGCCCTCCCGCTTCCTCACCGAACTCGGCGTCACCCCGAAGGACGTCACCGGCCGCCCCCGCCGCCCCCTCGCCGTCCCGGCCCTCGTCGCCGAGCTGCGCGCCACCACCGTCGACCCCGACGCCTCGCCCGCCCTGCGCGACGCGGCCGCCCGCCGCCTCGCCCGCCTCGCCGCGCTCACCGACGACGAGGACCGCCCGCTGGTCCCCGCCGCCCATCCGCAGCGCTGGTGGGGTCTGTACGAGCCCACCCGCAGCAGCGTCCCGCTGCGCGACCGGGACCGGCCCGTCGCCCTCTCCGGCAGCGCCCTGGACCAGCTCGCCAACACCTGCTCGCTCCAGTGGTTCCTCGGCCGCGAGGTCAAGGCCGACGCCCCCTCCACCGCCGCCCAGGGGTTCGGCAACGTCGTCCACGTCCTCGCCGACGAGGTCGCCTCCGGCCGCACCCCCGCCGACCTGGCCGTCCTCATGGAACGCCTCGACTCCGTCTGGGACGCCCTCGCCTTCGACGCGCCCTGGAAGTCGGCCCAGGAGAAGGAGAACGCCCGCGCCGCCCTCAAGCGGTTCCTGCGCTGGCACGTCACCGACCGCGGCGGCCGGGCCGCGGTGGCCACGGAGCACGAGTTCGACGTCACCCTCGAAGCGGGCGACCACACGGTCCGGATCCGCGGCTCCATGGACCGCGTCGAAGCGGACCCGCAGGGGCGCGCGTACGTCGTCGACTTCAAGACCGGCAAGTCCGCGCCCACCAAGGACGAGGTCGCCCGCCACCCCCAGCTCGCCGTCTACCAGCTCGCCGTGCGCGAAGGCGCCGTCGACGAGGCCTTCGACGGCCTGCGCCCCGAACCCGGCGGCGCCGAACTCGTCCAGCTGCGCCAGGGCGCGCCCAAGAAGGACGGCGGCGACGAGGTGCCCAAGGTGCAGGGCCAGCAGCCGCTCGACGGCGAGTGGGTCGGCGACCTCCTCGCCACCGCCGCCGGCCGGGTGCTGGACGAGCGCTTCGCACCCGCCGCGGGCAAGCACTGCGACCACTGCTCCTTCCGCAGCTCGTGCAGCGCCCGCCCGGAAGGCCGCCAGACCGTGGAGTGAACCCGGCCGGCGGGGCGGCCGGGGGCCCGGCGGATGCGCGGCTGGACGGGCGGCCGGACGAGCGGCCGGACGGGAGTGTCGGTGCGGGCGGCTAGCCTTTTGAGGTGTCCGCGCGTCCGTCCGTCCTCACCGACCCCGAGCAGCTCAAAGAGCTCCTCGGTATCCCCTTCACGCCCGAACAGCTGGCCTGCGTCACCGCACCGCCCGCCCCCCAGGTGATCGTCGCGGGCGCGGGATCCGGCAAGACCACCGTCATGGCCGCCCGCGTGGTCTGGCTGGTCGGCACCGGCGCGGTCGCGCCCGAGCAGGTCCTCGGCCTGACCTTCACCAACAAGGCCGCCGGGGAACTGTCCGAGCGCGTACGCACGGCCCTCGCGCGGGCCGGCATCACCGACCCGGACCCTTCCCCCGCCGAGGCCGACGCCGCCGGCGGCGAGCCCCGCATCTCGACGTACCACGCCTTCGCCGGCCAGCTCCTGAAGGACCACGGCCTGCGCATCGGCCTGGAGCCCAGCTCCCGCCTCCTCGCCGACGCGACCCGCTTCCAGCTCGCCGCGAAGGTGCTGCGCGAGGCCCCCGGCCCCTACCCCTCGCTCACGAAGTCCCTCCCCGACCTGGTCAGCGACCTGCTCGCGCTCGACGCGGAGCTGTCCGAGCACCTGGTCGAGCCGGCGCAGCTGCGCACGTACGACACGGAGCTGCTGGGCACGCTCGCCGGCATCAACCTCACCAACGACGACCTGCGCAAGGTGCCCGAGGCCGTGCGCGGCCGCCTCGAGCTGCTGGAGCTCGTCGCCCGCTACCGCACCGCCAAACGCTCCCGCGACCTCTTCGACTTCAGCGACCAGATAGCCCTCTCCGCGCAGCTCGCCACCACCCGGCCCGAGGTCGGGGCGCTGCTGCGCGAGGAGTTCCGGGTGGTCCTGCTCGACGAGTACCAGGACACGTCCGTCGCGCAGCGGCTGCTGCTGTCCGGGCTGTTCGGGGGAGGCACCGGGCACGCGGTGACGGCCGTCGGCGACCCCTGCCAGGCCATCTACGGCTGGCGCGGCGCCTCCGTGGCCAACCTCGACGACTTCCCGGCGCACTTCCCGCAGGCCGACGGCGCCCCCGCCACCCGCCTCTCGCTCAGCGAGAACCGGCGCAGCGGCGGCCGCCTGCTCGACCTGGCCAACGGGCTCGCCGAACCGCTGCGCGCCATGCACGAGGGGGTGGAGGCGCTGCGCCCCGCGCCCGGCGCCGAGCGCGCGGGCTCCGTGCGGTGCGCCCTGCTGGAGACCCACGCCGAGGAGCTGGAGTGGCTCGGGGACTCCGTCGCGCACCTGGTCCGCACCGGGACCGAGCCGGGCGAGATCGCCGTACTGTGCCGGTCCGCCGGGGACTTCGCGCGGATCCAGGCCGTCCTGGTGGCCCGGGACGTGCCGGTGGAGGTCGTCGGCCTGTCCGGGCTGCTGCACCTGCCGGAGGTCGCCGACCTCGTCGCCGTCTGCGAGGTCCTCCAGGACCCGGGTGCCAACGCCTCCCTGGTCCGGCTGCTCATCGGCCCGCGCTGGCGGATCGGCGCGCGCGACCTGGCCCTGCTCGGCCGCCGGGCGCGCCTGCTCGTGGGCCGTTCGCCGTCCGGCCCGGACGCGGGGGACGCGGCGGACGCGGACGAACGGCTCGCGGCGGCCGTCGAGGGCGTGGACCCGGCGGAGATCGTGTCGCTGGCCGACGCACTGGAGACCTTCCTGGACGGGGCGGGCCTGTCCGACGACGGGCTGCCCTTCTCGGCCGAGGCCCGGGTCCGCTTCGCGCACCTCGCGCAGGAGCTGCGCGACCTGCGGCGGTCCCTCGCCGACCCCCTGATGGACGTCCTGCACCGGGTGCTGTCCGCGACCGGCCTGGAGGTCGAGCTCTCCGCCTCCCCGCACGCGCTGGCCGCCCGCCGCCGGGAGACCCTGTCGAACTTCATGGACGTGGCCGCTGGCTTTGCCGCCCTCGACGGCGAGGCGACCCTGCTGGCCTTCCTCGCCTTCCTGCGGACGGCCGCCCAGTACGAGAAGGGCCTGGACCACGCCCTGCCGGGCGGCGAGAACACGGTGAAGGTGCTCACCGCGCACAAGTCCAAGGGCCTGGAGTGGGACGTGGTCGTCGTCCCCGACCTGTCCGCCGGGGCCTTCCCGAAGGAGCGGGCGCCGGAGGCCTGGACCTCGTACGCGAAGGTGCTCCCGTACGCGCTGCGCGGTGACGCGCCCACCCTGCCGGCCGACCCGGCCTGGACCTCGGCCGGGCTGAAGTCCTTCAAGACGGCCCTGAAGGACCACAAGTCCGTGGAGGAGCTGCGCCTCGGCTACGTGACCTTCACCCGCCCCCGCTCCCTGCTGCTGGCCTCGGGCCACTGGTGGGGCCCGAGCCAGAAGAAGCGCCGCGGCCCCTCCGCCTTCCTGGCCGCGCTGTACGAGCACTGCGTCGCCGGCGCGGGCGAGATCGAGGCGTGGGCGGACGAGCCGGCTCCGGACGCGGAGAATCCGGCCCTGTCCGCGGAAGCCGCCCAGGACCACTCCTGGCCGCTGCCCCTGGACCCCCGCTCCCTGACCCTGCGCCGCTCGGCGGCGGCCCTGGTGCAGTCCTACCTGGCGGCCCCGCCCGCCCCGGAGCAGGACTCCCGCCCCGCCGCCCCGCCCGGACCGGCGGAGGACCCCTACCTGTGGCCCCCGGACTGCGAGGAGCCGCCGCCGTACGAGGACGAACCCTGGCCGGACGACGAGTGGCCGCTCCCGCCCCCGGACGCCCCGGACCCGGCCCCCGGCACCCCTGCCGACCCCGCCGGCCCGCTCCCGCCCGCCGAGCCCCGCTCGGGCACCCCGCTCGATCCCGCCGATCCCGGCCCCGGCGAACCGTTCGATCCCGCCGAGCCCCGGTCGGGCGGCCCGCTCCCGCCCGCCGAGGCCCGCTCGGCCGGCCCGCTCCCGCCCGCCGAGCCCCGCCCCGGCGGACCGCTCGATCCCGCCGAGCCCCGGTCGGCCGGCCCGCTCCCGCCCGCCGAGGCCCGCCCCGCGGTACCGCTCGTGCCCGAGGAGGCGCGGGCCGTTGCCTCCTGGGACCGGGACCTCGACGCCCTGGAGGGTGAGCTCCGGCGTGCCCGCGCGGCCGTCCGCGACGTCGAGCTCCCCGCCGCCCTGTCCGCCAGCCAGCTGCTCCGGCTCGCCGCCGACGAGGAGGGCTTCGCCCGCGACCTCGCCCGCCCCATGCCCAAGCCCCCGCAGCCCGCCGCCCGCCAGGGCACCCGCTTCCACGCCTGGGTCGAGTCCCGCTTCGACGAGCTCCCGCTCCCGCTGCTCGACGTGCTCGACCCCGTCACCGAGCTGCCCGGCTCCGACCAGGAGGTCGCCGACGAGGCCGACCTCGACTCCCTCAAGGCCGCCTTCGAGCGGAGCGAGTACGCGGACCGGCCGCCCCACCGCATGGAGGCCCCGGTCCAGCTCACCCTCGCCGGCCGCGTCATCCGCGGCCGGATCGACGCCGTCTACCGCACGGACACCGGCTACGAGATCGTCGACTGGAAGACCGGCCGCACCACCGAGGCCGACCCCCTCCAGCTCGCCGTCTACCGTCTGGCCTGGGCGGAAGCCACCGGCACCCCGCTCGACCAGGTCACCGCGGCCTTCCTGCACGTCCGCAGCGGCCGCGTGATCCGCCCCCGCAACCTCCCCGACCGGGCCCGTCTTGAGCGGATCCTCCAAGGCAAATCGGACACCGACAGTGACCATCAGGCGGACGGCTAGGCTCGGGGTCATGAGCGACACCCCGCCGGACAGCGTCGTCCGCACGTACATCGAGACCCACCGCGCCGCCTTCCTCGACGACCTCGCCGAGTGGCTGCGCATCCCCTCCGTCTCGGCGCAGCCCGAGCACGCGGGCGACGTCCGCCGCAGCGCCGAATGGCTCGCGGCGAAGCTCAAGGAGACCGGCTTCCCGGTCTCCGAGGTCTGGGAGACCCCCGGCGCCCCGGCCGTGTTCGCGCACTGGCCGAGCGAGGACCCGGACGCACCCACCGTCCTCGTGTACGGGCACCACGACGTGCAGCCCGCCGCCCTCGCCGACGGCTGGCACACCGACCCCTTCGAGCCGGTGATCCGCGACGGCCGCATGTACGCGCGCGGCGCCGCCGACGACAAGGGGCAGGTCTTCTTCCACACCCTGGGCGTCCGGGCGCACCTCGCGGCCACCGGCGCCGCCGCCCCCGCCGTGCACCTCAAGCTGATCGTCGAGGGCGAGGAGGAGTCCGGCTCGATCCACTTCCGCGACCTCGTCGAGACCCGCGCCGCCGAGCTCGCCGCCGACGTCGTGATCGTCTCCGACACCGGCATGTGGTCCGAGACCACCCCCACCGTCTGCACCGGCATGCGCGGCGTCGCCGACTGCGAGATCGACTTCCACGGCCCGGACCAGGACATCCACTCCGGCGCCTTCGGCGGGGCCGTGCCCAATCCGGCCACCGCCGCCGCCCGCCTCGTCGCCGCCCTGCACGACGACGCGGGCCGCGTCACCGTCCCCGGCTTCTACGACAACATCGCCGAGCTCACCGACACCGAGCGGGCGCTCATCGCCGAGCTGCCCTTCGACGAGTCCGAGTGGCTCCGTACGGCCAAGTCCCACGCGGCCGCCGGGGAGGCCGGGTACTCCACCCTGGAGCGCGTCTGGGCCCGCCCGACGGCCGAGGTCAACGGCATCGGCGGCGGCTACCAAGGCCCCGGCGGCAAGACGATCGTGCCCGCCTCCGCCCACCTGAAGCTGTCCTTCCGCCTGGTGTCGGGGCAGGACCCCTACGAGGTCGAGGCCGCCGTCAGGGACTGGGTCGCGGCACGCGTCCCGGCCGGGATCCGGCACTCCATCACCTTCGGCGCACCGACCCGCCCCTGCCTGACCCCGCTGGACCACCCGGCGCTGCGGTCGGTCGTACGGGCCATGGGCCGCGCCTTCGGCCAGAAGATCCGCTTCACCCGCGAGGGCGGATCGGGACCCGCGGCCGACCTCCAGGACGTCCTGGGCGCGCCCGTCCTGTTCCTCGGCATCTCGGTGCCCTCCGACGGCTGGCACTCGCCGAACGAGAAGGTCGAGCTGGACCTCCTCCTCAAGGGCGTCGAGACGACCGCCTACCTGTGGGGCGATCTGGCCGCGTCCCACCGCACATCCGCCTGACGCCCACCTGCCTGTCCCACCACCGGGGGAGTTGGAAGTACCCGTGAGCATCCAAACCGAGCGCCCGATCCCGACCGAGCGCCCGATCTCGCTGACCGCGCCCAGCGGAATCGACCGTGCCGCGCACCACCGCCTCGACGAGGCCTGGCTGGCCGCCGCCTGGAGCCACCCGACGACCCGCGTCTTCGTCGTCTCCGGCGGCCAGGTCCTGATCGACGACACCCCCGACGGGGGCACGGGCATCGTCATGACCCCGGCCTTCGAGGCCCCGGTCACCGAGACCCACCGCTACTTCCTGGGCACCGACGAGGACGGCGTACGGTACTTCGCGCTGCAGAAGGACGCGCTGCCCGGCCGCATGGACCAGTCGGCCCGCGCCGCCGGCCTGCGCGAGGCCGGACTGCTGCTGTCGCCGCGCGACGCGGGGCTGATGGTGCACGCGGTCGCGCTGGAGAACTGGCAGCGGATGCACCGCTTCTGCTCCCGCTGCGGCGAGCGCACCGTGGTCGCCGCGGCCGGGCACATCCGCCGCTGCCCGGGCTGCGGCGCCGAGCACTACCCGCGCACCGACCCGGCCGTGATCATGCTGGTCACGGACGACCAGGACCGTGCGCTGCTGGGCCGCCAGGTGCACTGGCCGGAGGGTCGCTTCTCCACCCTGGCCGGGTTCGTGGAGCCGGGCGAGTCGATCGAGCAGTCCGTCGTCCGCGAGGTGTGGGAGGAGGCGGGCGTCAGGGTGGGCGAGGTCGAGTACGTGGCCAGCCAGCCGTGGCCGTTCCCGTACAGCCTGATGCTGGGCTTCACGGCCCGCGCCGCCAGCTCCGAGATCACGGTGGACGGCGAGGAGATCGAGGAGGCCCGCTGGTTCTCCCGCGAGGACCTGCGCACGGCGATCGAATCGGGCGAGGTCGTCCCCCCGGCCGGCGGCATCTCCATCGCGGCCCGCCTGGTGGAGCTCTGGTACGGCAAGCCCCTCCCCAAGCCCGCTCCCACCACCTGACGCGGGCCCGCACCTCGTACGCAGAAGGCCCCCGCCGGGGCGGGGGCCGCTCTGTGCGCACGGACGGGGATCAGACGGCGAGGGCCTGCTTGACCTGGGCCAGGCTCGGGTTCGTCATGACGGACTCGTTGCCCGCGGGGGACGTCACCAGGACCGTGGGGACCGTCTGGTTGCCGCCGTTGGCCTTCTCCACGAACGCCGCGGACTCCGGGTCGAGCTCGATGTTGATCTCGTTGTACGCGATGCCTTCGCGGTCCAGCTGGGTCTTCAGCCGGCGGCAGTAGCCGCACCAGGTGGTGCTGTACATCGTGACGGTGCCCGTGTCCTGCATGCTGCGCTCTCCTTCGTGGGGGCTCGGTGGTCCGAGTAGTCGAACGTACGGGACGGCCCGGCCATTCCCGTGGGCCCCTCCCGTAAGTACGACGGATGCAGGCGGCCTGTGGACAAGTTTCCCGGCCGACCCACGAGACCTGGCAGCATGGCGGGGTGACACCAGCAACGCACTCCCCATCCTTCGCCGGTTCCGTCGACTCGGCCGACGCGGTGCTCCTGGGCCTGGACCCGGAGCAGCGCGAGGTCGCGACGACCCTGCGCGGGCCGGTGTGCGTGCTGGCGGGCGCCGGTACCGGCAAGACCCGCGCCATCACCCACCGCATCGCCTACGGGGTCCAGTCCGGGCAGCTCATGCCGGCCAGTGTGCTGGCCGTCACCTTCACCAACCGGGCCGCGGGAGAGATGCGCGGCCGCCTGCGCACTCTCGGCGCGGGCGGGGTCCAGGCCCGGACCTTCCACTCGGCCGCCCTGCGCCAGCTCCAGTACTTCTGGCCCAAGGCGATCGGCGGGGACGTGCCCCGGCTGCTGGAGCGCAAGATCCAGTTCGTGGCCGAGGCCGGCGCGCGCTGCCGCATCCGCCTCGACCGCGGCGAGCTGCGCGACGTCACCGGCGAGATCGAGTGGGCCAAGGTCACCCAGACGGTGCCCGCCGACTATCCGGCGGCCGCCCTCAAGGCGGGCCGCGAGGCCCCGCGCGACCTGGCCGAGATCGCCCAGATCTACGGGACGTACGAGCAGCTCAAGCGCGACCGCGGCATGATCGACTTCGAGGACGTGCTGCTGCTGACCGTCGGCATCCTCCAGGACCGCCACGACATCGCCGAGCAGATCCGCGCCCAGTACCAGCACTTCGTCGTCGACGAGTACCAGGACGTCAGCCCCCTCCAGCAGCGGCTGCTCGACCTGTGGCTCGGCGAGCGCGACAGCCTCTGCGTCGTCGGCGACGCCAGCCAGACGATCTACTCCTTCACCGGCGCCACCCCCGACCACCTGCTGAACTTCCGCACCCGCTACCCGCAGGCCACGGTGGTCAAGCTGGTCCGCGACTACCGCTCCACCCCCCAGGTGGTCCACCTCGCGAACGGCCTCCTGAACCAGGCGAAGGGGCGGGCCGCCGAGCACCGCCTCGAGCTGGTCTCGCAGCGCGAGCCCGGCCCCGACCCGGCCTACGCGGAGTACCCGGACGAGCCCGCCGAGGCCGAGGGCACCGCCCGCCGGATCCGCGACCTGATCGCGGCGGGCGTCCCGGCCGGCGAGATCGCCGTGCTCTACCGGATCAACGCCCAGTCCGAGGTCTACGAGCAGGCCCTCGCCGACGCGGGGGTGCCGTACCAGCTGCGCGGAGCCGAGCGGTTCTTCGAGCGGCCGGAGGTCCAGAAGGCGAGCCTCGCGCTGCGCGGGGCCGCCCGGTCCGGTGGGAACGACCCGCTGCTCGACGATGTCGTCGAGCTCGGCTCCCAGGTCCGCGCCGTGCTCAGCTCCACCGGCTGGACGGCCGAGCCGCCGGCCGGCTCCGGGGCCGTGCGCGACCAGTGGGAGTCGCTGGCCGCGCTGGTCCGGCTCGCCGAGGACTTCGCCCGCGGCCGGCCCGGAGCCACCCTGGCGGACCTCACGGTCGAGCTGGAGGAGCGCAAGGCCGCCCAGCATGCC
The DNA here is from genome assembly GCF_042719495.1 of Streptomyces sp. NPDC058525. Classification (NCBI taxonomy): domain Bacteria; kingdom Bacillati; phylum Actinomycetota; class Actinomycetes; order Kitasatosporales; family Streptomycetaceae; genus Streptomyces; species Streptomyces sp. NPDC058525. The sequence goes on along the minus strand of NZ_JBHXNP010000106.1, from coordinate 18,456 downwards.
CCGACGGTCCAGGGCGTCACCCTGGCCTCGCTGCACGCGGCGAAGGGCCTGGAGTGGGACGCCGTGTTCCTCGTCGGCCTCACCGACGGCATGATGCCGATCACGTACGCCAAGACCGACGAGCAGATCGAGGAGGAGCGCCGGCTGCTGTATGTCGGCGTCACCCGGGCCCGGCTGCACCTGGGCCTCTCCTGGGGGCTCTCCCGCGCTCCGGGCGGCCGGGCCTCCCGACGGCCCAGCCGCTTCCTGAACGGCCTCCGGCCGGGCTCCGCGGCCCCGGGAAGCGGGTCGGGCGCCGCGGCCGAGCGTGCGGTGGCCCGCAAGCGCGGCCGCCGGGGGCCGGTGCTGTGCCGGGTCTGCGGCAAGACCCTGACCGAGGCCGGCGAGCTGAAGCTGATGCGCTGCGAGGACTGCCCGTCCGACATGGACGAAGGGCTCTACGAGCGGCTGCGCGAGTGGCGCGCGGTCCAGTCGAAGCAGCAGGGCCTGCCCCCGTACTGCGTCTTCACGGACAAGACGCTGATGGCGATCGCGGAGGCCGCGCCCTCCGAGGGCGGCGAGCTGTCGATGATCTCCGGCGTGGGTGGACGGAAGCTCGAGCGGTACGGAGCCGATGTGCTGGCCATCTGCGCAGGTCAGGAGCCTGGGGCCGGAGAGTCTGACGACGCGTAGAAACTCGTCGGAAAAATAGTTTGCACATGCCCAGCGAATCCCCATAGGTTCTTAGCAACGGAAACGGTGGCTTCTCCGGAGCCCTGGATCCGTGCTGTACTTATCCGAATACGCATGGGACAGGCCCCCGGGCCCCGTCCCCGAGACGCCGAGAGGAGGCGAGACCAGTGACCAGCTTCATGACCTTCACCAAAATGACCGATCGCTCGGTCGACGCTTCCTGCCTGCTCGGTTCCGTCTCCCTCCTGGGTACCGGTCTGTCCGCGATTCCCGCGGCCGGCCCCGCCCTGCTGGCGACCCTTCCGGTCAGCGAGCGCAATGAGCGACCGACCCAGGCACCGGCGGCAGTACTGGCAGCAGAAGCTCAGGCGCATGGCGCCTATGGCTTCGCCGCCGCAGCCGGTGCCGGATCCCTGACGAAGCAGACGAAGCAGCAGCACCACCTGATGTGGGCCTTCCGCGGGCTCGAACCCTGGAGTGATCCAGCCTGATCGCATGATCTGGCCGGCGCCTTCAGGGCCGCGGAACCCCACCCGGGATCCGCGGCCCTTCTGTTTGTCCCCGAACGGGGACGACACAGCGAAGGGGCCTCGGGACTGGCAGAGCCAGTCGGTGTGAGGACAGCCCAGCCGAACCCGGCCGACCGGCCGGAACGACTAGCCGAACAAGACGAGGAAGAAACCACCGTGCAACTCGAAGCGCACGCCCCGTCCGTACCGCAGACCCAAACGATCTCCCCGCCCGCAGTCCCGGAGGACCACACCTTGACCCCGCTCACCGCGCTCACCGCGCTCGACGACGCCATCGAGAACCTCGGCGTACCCGTCCCCTGCCGCACCTTCGACCCCGAGGTCTTCTTCGCCGAGTCCCCGGCGGACGTCGAGTACGCCAAGTCCCTCTGCCGCACCTGCCCGCTCGTCGAGGCCTGCCTCGCCGGAGCGGTCGAGCGCCGCGAGCCCTGGGGTGTCTGGGGTGGCGAGCTCTTCGTCCAGGGTGTCGTCGTCGCCCGGAAGCGTCCCCGTGGCCGCCCGCGCAAGAACCCGGTTGTCGCGGCATGACCGCCATCGGAACCATCGACCGCCCCCTGACGCACGACCCCCTGAAGCAGGACCTCATGACCGCCTTCACCACGAGCGAGCAGCCCCACGGCGCCGCCCACGCAGACTTCATCACCACCGGCGCGATCACCTCGCGTCAGAACAGGACCCGCGAAATGCAACTCATCCCAGAAGCCCTGGCTCGTGCCCATATGGACGACCGCATGCGTGAGGCCGACGCCGAGCGTCACGCCCTGCGCCTGGTCGCCGCCCGCCGCATGCAGCGGCGAGCCGAGCGCGTCTCGCTGCGCGCCCGCCGCGCGCTGGCCATGGCCGTCATGCAGTAAGCGCACGCGGCAAGGCCGCACGTGCCGAGAGGCATGCGCTCAGAGCAGAGAAACAGTCCGGGGGACCGGCCCGAAGGGGCCGGTCCCCCGGTGCGTTGCGAGGGGCTGTCCACCCCGTACGGCGATATCGTCTGGAGGTGGACCAGCCGACTCCCCACCCCGCCCAGCCGGGTCCCGAGACCCAGCCCGTCGTCTGCGCGCGCTGCGGCGCCCGGTCTCCCGACGGCGCCCCGATCACCTGGACCTGCTCGGTGGAGAACGGGACCAGACAGTACTTCTGCGTCGACTGCGCGCGCGCCCATCTCCGGTCGATCGAGGGCAGGCTCGACTCCGCCTGGTGGTGACGGCGACTGCGCCGCCCGTCACTCCCCGGGAGCGAACCCCGGCAGCCAGGTGTCCAGTTCGTCCCGCAGCCGCACCGTCGCGCCCAGCTGGCACAGCACCCCGATGGTGCTCAGCGTCACCCGGTGGATCAGCAGGTACGAGGGCGGCAGGTTGATCTGCCGGCCCAACTGGTGTGCGGGGGACCGGGGATCGGCGATCCGCGCCGCCTGGCCGCGCAGCCACGGGCGGGTGAAGGTGAACTCCTCGGCCTCGGCGGGCTCGATGATCGGCTTCAGGTAGTCCAGCACCGCGTCGGGGTCCAGTTCCACGGACTCCTTCACGAAGCCCTCGCCGCACAGGTGCCCGTAGACACCCTCGGCATCGCCGTCCAGCGTCATCCGCAGCGACCTGCCGATGGGCTTGGGCCAGCCGCCGGGCAGCCGGTCCACCGTGCCGAAGTCCAGGACGCCCAGCCGCATCCGGCCGTCCGTGCCCGATATCAGCCGGAAGTTGCCCGGGTGCGGGTCCGCGTGCAGCAGCCCGGTGCGCGCCGGCCCGGAGAAGAGGAAGCGGGCCAGCAGCTGTCCGGCGCGGTCGCGCTCCTCCTGCGTGCCGTCGGCTATCACCTCCGACAGCGGCGTCCCCTCGAGCCACTCGGTCACCAGCACCTGGTCGCCCTGGTGCACGACGTCCGGCACGACCACATCGGGGTCGTCGACGAACGCGTCCGCGTGCGTCCGCTGGGCCTCGGCTTCCAGCTCGTAGTCGAGCTCCTCCGAGACCCGGTCGCGCAGCTCCTTGATCAGCGGCTTGATCTCCATGCCCGGGATCAGCGGGCCCAGCAGGCCCGCGAACCGGCCCAGCTGCTTCAAGTCCGACAGGAGCGCCTCACCGGCACCCGGATACTGCACCTTGACCGCCACCTGCCGGCCGTCGTGCCACACCGCCCGGTGCACCTGCCCGATCGAGGCCGCCGCGGCCGGCTTGTCCTCGAACTCCTCGAACAGGTCCCGCCAGTCCGCGCCCAGCCGGTCCGCGAGCACCTGGTGCACGGTGGCCGCGGGCAGCGGCGGGGCCGCCTCCTGGAGCTTGGTCAGCGCGGCCCGGTAGGGCCCCGCCACCTCCTCGGGCAGGGCCGACTCGAAGACCGACAGGGCCTGCCCGAACTTCATGGCACCGCCCTTCAGCTCCCCGAGCGTGCGGAACAGCTGCTCGGCGGTGCGCTGCTGGAGCTCGCGCGCCACGATCTCGGCCGACTTGCCGCCGATCCGCTTGCCGAGGCCCCAGGTGGCCCGACCCGCCATGCCGAGCGGCAGCGCGGCCAGCTTGACGGTACGGGTGACCGCCTTCCGGGGAAGATCAGACATACGCCCCTCCATGTCCCAGACAGCTGCGCCGCAAGCGGCGGTTCGGGAGTACCCCTCCAACCCACGCATCCTGTCATGGCCCTCCCGGCGGGTCCGCTCCCGATCCTTCCCCGGCGCCCTGCGCCACCGCCTGCCTGCCGGCGTTCGCACCGCACGGACAGCCGGGATGGGGCAGGAGCGGGCTGTGCTCCCAGTGCAGCCCCGGCAGGGCGGCCTCCCAGCGGGACGCGGTGGAGGCGGGCAGTTCGCCGTCGAGGAAGGACAGGGCGTGGGCCGCGGCCAGCCCCGCCACCGCCGTGGACAGCCCCAGATCGCAGGCGGCGCCCGCCCGGCGGCGGTGGGCCGACCGCCACTGCACCAGCATCCTCGGCCAGGCGGGATCCCGGTCCACGCGGTCGCGCTCCATGCATCCGGCGCACGCGGTCGCCCCGGGCAGCACCAGCGGCCCCACCAGCCCGGTGCCCTCCAGCACCCCCGCATACAGGTGCGGGATCCCCGCCGCGACCCAGGCGGCCGCGGTGTCCGGATCCGGAGCCCAGGCGTGCAGCCCGTCCCGCGGCGCGACCACCACCAGGGCGAGCCCCGGCTCCGGGCCCCCGCCCTCCCCGGCCCGCGGGGCGCGCGCCGGGGCCGACTCGCGCACCAGCCCGCCAGCCGCCTCGGCCCGCAGCCGGCCCACGCTCCCGGGACCGAGCCCGCCCGGGGCCACGTCCCCCGGCTCGACCCGGCCGCCGTCGAGCACCTCGACCCCGCCCACGCCGGCTCCCGCCAGGACCGAGGCGATCAAGGCGCCCACCCGGCCGCTCCCGCGCACCTGGACCCGTATCGCCCGGCGCGCGGCGATGCCCCGCAAGTCCCCGCCCGGTTCGCGGTGGACCAGGGAGAGCGAGCCCAGATCGGGCCCCAGCCGCTCCAGGGCCTCCGGCCGCCCGCGCACGGCCTGGGCCCGCGGGCCGCCCGCCGTGGCGTCGTCGATCAGCCCGGCCCCCGCCAGCCGCCGCACCAGCTCGTCCGCCTGCCCGTCCGGCAGCCCCATCCCGGAGGCCTCGGCCCGCAACAGCTCCATCCGCCGCGTCCCGTCGATCCGGTCGATGAACGCGCCCGTCGCCGTGTCGACCGGGCCGAGCACCACCGCATGCGCCGGGGTCACCCCGAACTGCACCGTCTGCAGATCCCGCCACGCCCGCGCCAGCGCAGGCTTCACCTTCGGATACATGGCCGTCCCCCTCGATGTCACGTACGGCGCTGCCGCCGCCGCCCCCTTCTGCCTTCCTCCGCCACAGTGCCCGTCCCCCGCGTTCCGTGCAGAGATTTGTCCACAGGCAAGGCCTATTAGGCATATGAGATGGAGAAATAGTGCGTTCGGGATACCGGCCGCGCATCGATCGCGTTCGAACCCCGGACGCGCGGGACTTCCGCGACGGGTACCGGGTACCGTCGTGGCGTGTCCGCCGACCCACCGCAGCGCGCCGTCGAAGTCCGCCGGAGCGCGCGCCGCCGCAGGACCGTATCCGCCTACCGCGAGGGTGACCGTACGGTCGTCCTGATCCCTGCCCGGATGTCGGAGGCCGAGGAGCAGCGCTGGGTGGGCGTCATGCTCGACAAGCTCGCCGCGCAGGAGAGCAAGCGCACCCTCGGGGACGCGGAGCTGACCGAGCGCGCCGAGCGCCTGTCCGAGCAGTTCTTCGAGGGCCGGGCCCGCCCCCGCTCCGTCCGCTGGGTCACCAACCAGAACACCCGCTGGGGCTCCTGCACCCCGGCCGAGGGCAGCATCCGGCTCTCGCACCGCCTCCAGGGGATGCCCGAGTACGTCGTCGACTACGTGCTCCTGCACGAGCTGGCGCATCTCCTCGTGCCCGGCCACGGACCGCGCTTCTGGGCGCTGCTGGAGGCCTACCCCCGGACCGAGCGGGCCCGCGGGTACCTGGAGGGAATCGTCGCCGCCGAGCGCCTGCCGAAGGTTCCCGCAGCCCGCGACGAATAGCCCGGCGCGCCGGCCCGGGCCGTCACGCACGGTGATATGTACCGGGTCGGTACCGACTTGGCCGGATGTCGGCCGTTGCCGTTAGCCTGAGCGGCACGCATTCACAGTCGGGATGGGGGACGGTCGTTACGTATGGCAAGGGAATTCCAACGGGGCCACAAGGCCAAGATCAGTGATCTGACGGCGGGCACCGATCTGTACGTGGGTGTCCAGATCGCCGGGCCCGGACTCACCTTCGACATCAGCTGCTTCGGCCTCGACGCGAACGAACAGCTGTCGGATGACCGTTACTTCGTCTTCTTCAACCAGCCGAAGTCGCCCGAGGAGTCCATCCAGCAGCTCGGCGCGCAGGCCGGTGACACGGAATCCTTCCGGGTGACCCTGGACCGCGTGCCGGCGTCCATCCACAAGCTGTCCTTCACCGCCACCATCGACGGCGCCGGCCAGATGTCCCAGGTCGGCCCGGGCTACATCCGGATCGTGGCCGGCGGCGAAGAGGTCGTGCGGTACGCGTTCAACGGCTCGGAGTTCACCACCGAGCGGGCCGTGATGCTCGGCGACTTCTACCTCAAGGACGTGTGGCGCTTCGCCGCCGTCGGCCAGGGTTTCGACGGCGGACTCGACGCACTGCTCAGGAACTTCGGCGGCGAGGTCGCCGAGGAGCAGCCGCAGCAGCAGGCACCGGCCGCCCCGGCAGGCGCCGCGGCGCCCGGATTCGCCCCGCCGCCGCAGGCGGCCGCCCCGGCCCCGGCCCCGTCGTTCGGCGCCCCGCCCCCGCAGGTCCCGGCCCCGCAGCCGCCGGCTCCCGCGCCCTCCTTCGGCGCACCCGTGCCCGCCGCCGCGCCCGCCCCGGCTCCCGCGCCCGCCCCGCAACCGCAGGCGTACCCGCAGCACAGCGCGCCCACCATGGCAGCGCCCTTCGCCCCGCAGGCCCCCGCGCCCTACGGGCAGCCGCCCCAGCAGCCCTCCTACGGCCAGGTCCCGCCGCCCGCCCCGGCCCCCGCCCCGTACGGCCAGCAGCCGGGCTACGGCCAGGTCCCGGGCCAGCCGCCCGCCTTCGGCCAGGTCCCCGGCCAGCAGCCGGGCTACGCCCCGCAGGCCGCGGCCGCCGCCGGAGCCGGTCTCGCCGCCGCCCTCCAGCCGTACAAGGAAGCCCCCACGGGCGCCCGCTGGACCCCGCAGAACCAGCAGCTCATGCGCGTCGACCTGTCGATGGGCGGCCAGGCCGTCCTCGCCCGCCAGGGCAGCATGGTCCTCTACCAGGGCAAGGTCGACTTCAGCTACAAGGGAGCCGGCTTCGCGGGCCGCATCGTCGGCAACGCCACCGGCCAGGAGATGCAGCTCATGCGCTGCACCGGCCGCGGCCAGGTCTTCCTCGCCGAGAACGGCGCCCACCTGCACGCGATCGAGCTCCAGGGCGACGCGATCTGCGTCTCCGCCGAGAGCGTCCTCGCCTTCGACGAGTCGCTCCAGCACGAGGTCCGCCGCATCGAAGGCCACGGCATCCCCGGCGGCGCCCTGTTCACCATGCAGTTCCAGGGCACCGGCACGGTGATCGTCAAGACGCACGGCGTCCCCGTCGTCCTGCCCGTCACCCCGACCACCTTCGCGGACAGCAACGCCATCGTGGCCTGGTCCGCCGCCTCGCAGGTGATCATCTCCAGTCAGGTCCGGCTCCGGCGCAACGCCTACCCCGGCCACAGCGGGGAGACCGTGAACCTCCAGTTCCGCGGCGCTCCCGGCAACTTCATCGTCGTCCAGCCGTACGAGGTCTGAGGGAGCCCGATATGAACGCAATGAACCAGCAGCTCGCGGGCTTCGCCCCGACCCCCGTCACGGCCCGCATGGAGAACCACGGCCGGGCCATGCTCAAGGTCGCCATGCAGAGCGGCCAGGACCTCTTCGCCCGCACCGGCTCGATGGTGGCCTACGAGGGCTTCGTCCAGTACGAGCCCAACCCGCCGGCCGTGCGCCAGATGGCCTCCCAGTGGCTCACCGGCGAAGGCGCCCCGCTGATGAAGTGCACCGGCGACGGCCTGCTCTACCTCGCCGACTACGGCGCGGACGTGGTCGTCATCAACCTCAACAACGACGCGCTCTCCGTCAACGGCACCAACCTGCTCGCCTTCGACGCCCACCTCCAGTGGGGCGTCGAGCGGGTCAAGGGCATGGCCAAGTTCGCCGGGCAGGGCCTGTTCAACGTGTCGATCGCCGGCACGGGCTGGGTCGCGCTCACCTCGCGCGGCACGCCGATCGTCGTCGACTGCGGCCGCGGCGAGGACGAGACGTACGTCGACCCGGACGCGCTCGTCGCCTGGTCGCCGAATCTCAAGGTCAAGGGCAAGCGCAGCTTCAAGGCCTCGTCGATGATCGGCCGGGGCAGCGGGGAGGCCTACCAGATGGCCTTCTCCGGCCAGGGCATCGTCGTCGTACAGCCCAGCGAGGACAGCACCGACCGGCTCCGGGCCCGGGGCTGAGGGGGAGCGGACACATCATGCAGAGCGCACTTTTCGCCCACGCCGAGGCGCAGTCCCAGGACCGGTACACCGTCCAGAACCCGCAGCTGCTGCGGGTCTCGCTGACCGGCTCCGACGACGTACTCGCGCGCAAGGGCGCCATGGTCGCCTACCAGGGGATCATCGACTTCGACGGCGAGTACCAGAGCGCCAACCAGCGCGGCGCCCGCCGCCGCACCGGAGAGGGCCTCGACCTCATGCGCTGCTCCGGGCAGGGCACGGTCTACCTCGCCAACCTGGCCCAGTACGTGCACGTCGTGGACGTCGACCAGGACGGGCTCACCGTCGACAGCAGCTACGTGCTGGCCCTGGACTCCACGCTGCACACCGAAGTCATCGCGGTGGACAGCCAGTACGGAATCTCCGGGTCCGGCAAATACCAGCTCAACATCAGCGGCCGCGGCAAGGTCGCCCTGATGACCTCCGGGCAGCCCCTGATGCTCCAGGTCACGCCCGACAAGTACGTCAACGCCGACGCGGACGCGATCGTCGCCTGGTCCACCTCGCTGCGGGTGCAGATGCAGGCCCAGACGCACTCCACCGGCGTCTGGCGGCGCCGCGGCAACACCGGCGAGGGCTGGGAGCTGAGCTTCCTCGGCACCGGTTACGCCTTGGTGCAGCCCAGCGAGGTGCTGCCGCCGCAGAACGCCCAGATCGGACAGGGCGCCGCCGCCCAGTTCGGCATGGGCCAGCACGGCGCGCACGCGCAGAACCAGAACAACGCCTGGAACTAGCCCTCCGGAGCACGGCGAAGGGGCGGCCCCGCGGAAGGGGCCGCCCCTTTCGTCATGCCGGGCTCACAGCCGCGCGAGGGTCGCCTCCAGCAGCCGTACGACCGAGGTGTCGGCCACCGCCGCCACCTCCTCGTACGGGAACCAGCGCAGGTCCAGCGACTCCTCGCTGATCTCCGCCTCCGCCCCGGCCGGGGCCAGCGCCGCGTACTGCACGTCCAGGTGCCAGTTGCAGGGCGCCGGGATCGGATGCCGGTCCAGACGCACCGGGCCGCCGGGCAGCAGCGTCAGGCCCGACGCGATGCCCGACTCCTCGCGGGCCTCGCGCAGCGCCACCTCGGCGAGGGTGGTGTCGCCGGGCTCGCAGTGGCCGCCCATCTGCAGCCACATGCCCAGCTTCTTGTGCAGGGTCAGCAGGACCCGCCGCCGCTCCGGGTCGATCACCAGCGCGCTGCCCGTCACGTGCCCGGCCCGGCAGGGCTTGTAGACCCCGTCCGGATGGGCGGCCAGGTGCTCCAGGTAGACGTCGCGCAGCTCGGGCTGGCCCTCGTAGCCCTTCAGGACGAGGACCGCGTCTTCGTGCAGGCTCACTTCTTCTCGTCGCCGTCCTGGTCGCCGTTGCCGTCGTGCTTCTCGTCGTGCTTCTCGTCGCGCTTCTCGGCGGCCTCGCCGAGCATCTTGTCGATCTCGGAGAAGTCCAGCTGCTCGCGGTGCACGAAGCCGTCCGGGTCGTCCAGGTCCGAGGCCGTCGGCAGCATGTCCGGGTGCTCCCACAGGCCGTCCCGGCCGTCCACACCGCGCGCGTCGGTGAGCGAGGCCCACAGCCGCGAGGCGTCGCGCAGCCGGCGCGGGCGCAGCTCCAGGCCGATCAGCGTCGCGAAGGTCTGCTCCGCCGGGCCGCCGGAGGCGCGCCGCCGCCGCATGGTCTCGCGCATCGCGTCCGCCGAGGTCAGCCGGGTCTTCGCGGCCTCGTGGACCACCGCGTCGACCCAGCCCTCGACCAGCGCGAGCGCCGTCTCCAGGCGGGCCAGGGCGGCCTTCTGCTCGGGGGTGTCCTGCGGCTGGAACATGCCGCCCGCGAGCGCTTCCTGCAGCTGCTCCGGGTTGGAGGGGTCCAGCTGCCCGACCACGTCCTCCAGCTTCGAGGTGTCGACCTTGATGCCGCGGGCGTAGCCCTCGACCGCACCGAACAGGTGCGAGCGCAGCCACGGCACGTGCGCGAAGAGCCGGGCGTGGGCCGCCTCGCGCAGGGCCAGGTACAGCCGCACCTCGTCCAGCGGCACGCTCAGGTCCTTGCCGAAGCTCTCGATGTTCAGCGGCAGCAGAGCGGCCTTGCCGGCCGGACCCAGCGGCAGCCCGATGTCGGTGGAGCCGACGACCTCGCCCGCGAGCACGCCCACGGCCTGCCCGATCTGCTGGCCGAACATGGCCCCGCCCATCGAGCGCATCATCCCGAGCAGCGGGCCCGCCATGGCCTGCATCTCCTCGGGGAGCACCCCGCCCATGGCCGCGCCGACCCGCTCGGCGACCGGGTCCACGAGCTCCTTCCACACCGGGAGGGTGGCCTCGACCCACTCGGCGCGGCTCCACGCCACGGCCGTGGTCGCGCCCGAGGGCAGCGAGGTCACGCCGTCCAGCCAGTGGTCGGCCAGCCGCACGGCCTCCTCGACCGCGGACTTCTCGGCGACGCCGACGCTGGTGTCCTTCACGCCGTCCGCCGTGCCCTGTGCGACGGTCTGGCGGGCGATGTCCTTGGCCATGTCCCAGTTCACGGGACCGCCCTCGTAGCTGAGCATCTGGCCGAGCTGCTGGAAGGCCGCACCGAGGTCGTTCGGGTTCATCGAACCGAACATCGCGGCGAACGGGTTGTCCGCACCGCCCGGGCCGCCGGCGCCGCCCGGCAGGCCCATGCCCGGGAACCCGAACGGATTCGGGCCGCCCTGGCCGCCCTGGCCGCCCTTCTTCTTGCCCTCGTCGCCGTTCTCCGGCTCCTCCGGCGGAAGGCCGAATCCGAATGGGGTGTCACTCACGGGTTTCCTCGGCTCGTAGGGCCGTCGGCGGGAGCCGACGGGCATTGGTCCCGACAACACCACCCAGCGTAGACACCACACCCGCTTCGGGGCTCGGTGCTCCGCCGACTCCTGGGCTGCGGCAGGATGGACGTCACCTGGTAGGTACGCGTCACGGCGCGTCCCTACTGAAGACAACCGCTGGAGACGCCTGGTGAGTTCCCCGGATCCGCACGCTTTGGGCAAACACGGCTCGGACAAGCACGACCGCGCGCCGCACGACGCGGAAATCCGCGCCGAGCACGGCGAGGACGCTCCCGGTGTTCGCCAGCCGCGAAACGAGGCCGGCCTGCCGCGGCGCAGCCCCGTGATCGCCGTCACCGGCGCCGCCTCGGGCGTCGGCGCGGCGCTGGTGGCCCGCCTGGCCGCCTCCGACGAGGTCAAGCAGGTCGTCGCGATCGACGAGCGGCGCGGTGACTGCGCGGCCGCGCAGTGGCACGTCCTGGACGTACGGGACCCCGCCATCGCCGAGAAGCTGCGCGGCGCGGACGTGGTCGTGCACCTCGCCCTGGACCTGGACCTGGAGACCGACCCGGCGGCCCGTACGGCGTACAACGTGCGCGGGACCCAGACCGTGCTGACCGCCGCCGCGGCGGCCGGGGTCCACCGCGTCGTGCTGTGCACCTCGGCGATGGTCTACGGGGCCCTGCCCGACAACGACATCCCGCTCTCCGAGGACTCCGAGCTGCGGGCCACCGCCGAGGCGACCGGCGTCGGCGACCTGCTGGAGATCGAGCGCCTCGGGCGGCGGGCGCCGCGCGCGCACCCGGGCCTGAACGTCACGGTCGTCCGGCCCGCCGTGCTGGTCGGCGGCACGGACACCGCCCTGACCCGGTACTTCGAGTCCCCGCGGCTGCTCGTGGTCGCCGGGTCCCGCCCCACCTGGCAGTTCTGCCACGTGGAGGACCTGGTCAGCGCACTGGAGTACGCGGCCCTGGAGAAGGTCGAGGGCGAGCTCGCGGTGGGCTGCGAGGGCTGGCTCGAGCAGGAGGAGGTGGAGGAGCTCAGCGGGATCCGCCGCATGGAGCTCCCCTCGGCGGTCGCCCTGGGGGCCGCGGCCCGGCTGCACCGCATCGGCCTGACGCCATCCCCGGCCGGGGACCTCGCGTACACGATGCACCCGTGGGTGGTCAGCGTCAGCGGGCTGCACGCGGCGGGGTGGCGGCCGCGCTGGACCAACGAGGAGGTGCTGGCGGAGCTCCTCCAGGAGGTCGCGGGCCGGCACACGGTCGCGGGGCGGCGGCTCGGGCGCAAGGACGCGGCGACGGCGGCCGGGGCGGCGGGGGCGACGGTGGCGTTGCTGGGTGCGGCGGCGGCGGTGCGGAGGGCGCGTAAGCGGCGCGGGATCTGACCGGTCGGCTCCCGCCGGGGGGTGCGGCGCCGCTGCTGGGGCTCCGCCCCAGACCCGCGCCTCAAACGCCGGCGGGGCTGGATTTTGGCTGGGCTGGAGGGGTCGGCGCGGCTCAAAGATCGGGGCTCCGCCCCGGGCCCCGCGCCTCAAACGCCGGCGGGGCTGGGAATGCCGGCGGGCTGGGAGGGGCTGTTGAGGGGCCGTTTCTGGGGGTTTCTGTAGGAGGCTCCCAAGGGGCGGCGTTCGGCACGGGTGAATCAGCTATTTCGCCGCGTCAGCGGCTAAGGCACGATGAAGGCATGGCACCGCACTTCGATCACCCCGGCGAGCAGGCCGCGCAGGACCCGATCCGGCTGCTCGCGATCCGTGACACCCCGCTCTCGATCGACGAGGTCTTCCGGGCCGTCGGCGACGACGCGACGGGCGGCACGACGCTCTTCGTCGGCACGGTGCGCAACCACGACAGCGGGGCGGACGTCGACTCCCTCGGCTACTCCTGCCACCCCACCGCCGAGGCCGAGATGCGCCGGGTCGCCGAGCGGGTCGTGGCCAAGTACCCGGTCCGGGCGCTGGCCGCCGTGCACCGCGTGGGCGACCTGTCCGTCGGCGACCTGGCCGTGGTCGTCGCCGTGTCCTGCCCGCACCGCGGCGAGGCCTTCGAGGCCTGCCGGATGCTGATCGACGACCTCAAGCACGAGGTCCCGATCTGGAAGCACCAGACGTTCTCCGACGGCACCGAGGAGTGGGTCGGCGCCTGCTGAACACCCGGTCGTGGAGCTACCCCCGGAAGGCGGTACCCTCGCACCCGTTCGGCCGCGCAACACGCCCTCGATTTGCGTAACCCCCTCCCGGGCATGAGCGTTGAAGCCACCAACGACATGTACTCAGGGGTAGGGAGGCAGGCCCATGGCGTCTCTGGCGTGGTTGCTGATTCCGCTGTTCGCCGCGATCGGTGCGGGCATATGGGGCAGCTGGGCGGCACGCGACCGCACGCAAGGCGACATATCCGAGCTCGCGGGCTACGCGCGGTTCCGCGAGGCCATGGGCAATGCCGAACAGGCCAAGGCGAAGGCACAGGCGCACTCCGGCTCCGACTCCGTCTGAGATTCCCCTGAGAGTTCCGCGTACGGCCCCCGTACGGACCGGCCCCAGCGGCCGCCCGCCAGGGCCGTCCCGTACTGTCGGATCCATGCCACGCCGCACTGCGACGATGCTCGCTTCCACCCTCGTGCTGTTCGCGCTGCTCTGCGCAGGAGTGTTCATCAAGGTCCCGTACTCCGAGATGAGCCCCGGCCCCACGGTGAACACGCTTGGGGACTCGCACGGCGAGCCCGTCCTCAACATCTCGGGGCGCAAGACGTACCCCACCAGCGGTCACCTCAACATGACGACGGTCCGCGTCACCGGCGCGGACTACGACATGAACCTGCTGGAAGCGGTGTACGGGTGGCTGACCGACGACAACATCGTCGTGCCGCACGAGAACCTCTACCCGGACGGCAAGACGGAGGAGCAGTCCTCCCAGGAGAACGCCGAGGAGTTCAGCCAGTCGCAGCAGAGCGCCAAGGTGGCAGCCCTCAAGCAGCTCGGCATCCCGGTCTCCGCCCGCGTCATCGTCGCCTCCGTGGTCAAGGCGAGCCCCTCGGAGGGCAAGCTGCACGCCGGTGACGTCATCAAGGCGGTGGACGGCGCCCCCGTCACCGCCCCCGAGGACGTGGCGAAGCTCGTGACCAAGCACAAGCCCGGCGAGCCCGTCGAATTCACCATCGTGCCCGCCGCCGAGGCGGCCGAGGCGGCGAAGGCGAACCGCGAGCCCACCGGCTCCACCAAGGTCACCATCACGGCGGGCAAGGCGGAGGGCGACGGTCACGCCATCGTCGGTATCCGGGCCGGGACCGACCACACCTTCCCGTTCACGATCGACATCAAGCTCGCCGACGTGGGCGGCCCGAGCGCCGGCCTGATGTTCGCCCTCGGGATCGTCGACAAGCTCAGCCCCGAGGACCTGACCGGCGGCAAGTTCGTCGCGGGCACCGGCACCATCGACGACACGGGCAAGGTCGGCCCCATCGGCGGCATCCAGATGAAGACCATCGGCGCCCGCCAGGCCGGCGCCCGGTACTTCCTGACGCCCGCCGACAACTGCGCGGCCGCGGCCGCCCACGTGCCCGACGGGCTGACCCTGGTGAAGGTCTCCACCATCGAGGACGCCACGAAGTCGCTGGAGAAGATCAGCAAGGGGGACGCGGCCGGGCTGCCGCAGTGCAGCGCCAAGCCCTGACCCCGCCCCCTGCCCCACCGGTCCGCGCGCGGACCCGGCGGCTACGAGAAGGTCGCCGCCAGCGCCTCCGCCAGCCCGGGCACCAGGCCCCCGCCGGTGAGGACCTCGGTCGAGGAGTCCTTCTCGCGCAGCCGTACGGCCGACTCCCGCGACCCGTCGCGCAGCACGGCCACGGTCAGCCGGACCTCCTGCCGCTCCGGGTGTCCGGCGACCCACTTCGTCAGCTGCTTGTCGCTCAGCCCCTCCGGTACGGAGGCCTCCGCGGACGGCGGCAGCATCAGCCGCTCCACCGTCAGCGCGCAGCCGACGACCGCGTCGGGCCAGGCGATGGTGCCGAGGAACTTGTCGAGGGGGGTCCCGGCCGGGACCTCGTCCTGCTCGATCGGGGTGAGGGAGGACTTGCCGGCGTCGTCCTGGTCGAGGCCGAGCTGGCTCGCCAGCCGCGGCTCCTGCTTCTTGAGCCGGGCGGTGTCGACGAGGGCGAACAGCCGGGCGGGCTTGTCCCAGCCGAGGCCGGCCGCGTACTCGTCGATCTCGAGACAGGCACGGGTCAGCGGGCTGGCCGCCATCGGCCCCGCCGACGGAGTCGGCTTGTCGGGCGGTGTGGGGGAAGGCGAAAGGTTGGACATGGACAACATCCTGCCTCCTTTCCACCGGATACCGGGAACTGACTAAAGCCTCAGTAAGTTCCATGAGTGGGCTCTACGATCGGGGGCCCCGTTGAATACCAAACCCAGCGACTTTCAGAGGTGCGCACCTTGGCTTTCCAGATGCCGGACCGCGGCGGAGGCCCTTCGGGGCCACGGATGAGAGTCGGCCGCCCGTCCAGGCGAGCCCGCACTCTCCTGATGACCTTGGGCGTGCTGGCTGTCCTGGTCATGCTTTTCATCATGTTTGCGGGCTTCTGGACGGACTGGCTCTGGTTCCGCTCCGTGAAGTACTCCACCGTCTTCACCACCACCCTGTGGACCAAGATCGGCCTCTTCGCCATCTTCGGCCTGCTGATGGCCGGTGCCGTCGGGTTCAACATCTGGCTGGCGCACCGGCTGCGGCCGCCGCTCAGCGCGATGTCGATGGAGCAGCAGAGCCTCGACCGGTACCGGATGAGCGTCGCCCCGTACAAGAAGTGGCTGCTGCTGGGCATCGCCGTGCTGGTGGGCCTGATCGCGGGCGCCTCGGCGGCCGGCCAGTGGAAGACCTGGCTGATGTTCGTGAACGGGGTGCCCTTCGGTCAGAAGGACCCCGAGTTCCACCTGGACGTGTCGTTCTACACGTTCGACCTGCCCTGGTACCGCTTCCTGCTCGGCTTCGGCTTCGCCGCGGTCGTGCTGTCGGTGATCGCCGCGGCCGTCGTGCACTACCTGTACGGCGGACTGCGCGTGACCAGCCCGGGCGCCCGGGCCACCGCCGCGGCGACCGGCCACCTGTCGGTGCTGCTCGGCCTCTTCGTGACGCTCAAGGCGATCGCGTACTGGCTCGACCGGTACGGCCTCGCCGTGAAGTCCAGTGACTTCAAGGCCGCGGACAACTGGACCGGCCTGCGCTACGTCGACGCGAACGCGTACCTCCCGGCGAAGACGATCCTCGTCGCCATCGCCGCGATCTGCGCCGTGCTGTTCTTCGCGACGCTGTGGCGCCGCACCTGGCAGCTGCCGGTCATCGGCTTCGGCCTGATGGTGCTCTCGGCGATCCTGATCGGCGGGCTGTATCCGGCGATCGTGCAGAAGTTCCAGGTCCAGCCGAACGAGCAGGCCAAGGAATCGCCGTACGTCCAGAAGAACATCAAGGCGACGCGCGACGCCTACGGGATCGCCGGCTCCGAGGTCAAGGACTACCCGGGCGTCCCGACCGCGGGCACGGACAAGAACCAGCTGCGCAAGGCGGCCGACACGACCGCCAGCGTCCGCCTGCTCGACCCGAACATCGTCTCGCCGGCGTTCCAGCAGCTCCAGCAGGTCAAGGGCTACTACGCCTTCCCGTCCACGCTCGCCGTGGACCGGTACAACGGCCAGGACACCGTCATCGGGCTGCGCGAGCTGAACATCGCGGGCATCCCGAAGAACAACTGGATCAACGACCACTTCAAGTACACGCACGGCTACGGTGTGGTCGCGGCCAAGGGCACCACCGTCGGTGACCAGGGCGCTCCCGACTTCACCCAGTCCGACCTGCCCTCCAAGGGCATGTTCGGCACGGACTTCGAGCAGCGCATCTACTACGGCGAGCAGACGAAGCAGTACTCGATCGTCGGCGGGCCGCAGAAGGAGCTCGACTACTCGGACGACAAGGGCGAGAAGGAGACGAGCTACACCGGCAACTCCGGCGTCAGCCTCGACAACCCGATCAACCGCGCCGCGTACGCGCTGACCTTCAGCGAGCCGCAGATCCTCTACTCGGGGGCCATCGGCGAGGGCTCGCGGATCCTGTACAACCGCACGCCCAAGGAGCGCGTCGAGGCCGTCGCCCCGTGGCTGACCATCGACGGCGCCCCGTACCCGGCGGTCGTCGACGGCAAGGTCAAGTGGATCGTCGACGCGTACACGACCACCAACGGCTACCCGTACGCCTCGCGCACCACCCTGGGCCAGAGCACCGCGGACTCGCTGACCAACAGCCAGCGCGCGGTCGTGGCGCAGGAGAACCAGGTCAACTACATCCGGAACTCGGTGAAGGCCACCGTCGACGCGTACGACGGCACGGTCGACCTGTACCAGTGGGACACCCAGGACCCGGTCCTGAAGACCTGGATGAAGGCGTTCCCGGGCACGGTGAAGCCCAAGAGCGAGATCTCCAAGCCGCTCATGGACCACCTGCGCTACCCGCAGGACCTGTTCAAGGTCCAGCGCGAGCTGCTGACCCGCTACCACGTCACCGACCCGCAGACCTTCCTCAGCGGCAGTGAGGCCTGGGCCGTCCCCGACGACCCGACGACCAAGGCCGGCACGGCGGTTCCGCCGTACTACCTGTCGATGAAGCTGCCGGGCCAGACGGAGAAGGACCAGGTCTTCTCGCTCACCACGACGTTCACGCCGAACGAGCGGGACAACCTGAGCGCCTTCATGTCGGTCAACGCCGATCCGGGCACCCCGGACTACGGCAAGATCAGCGTCCTGAAGCTGCCGACCAGCAAGCCGGTCGACGGCCCCAAGCAGGTCCAGAGCAAGTTCCAGTCCGAACCGAAGATCGCCGAGTCGATCCGCCTGCTGCGCGGTGGCGACTCGGAGGTCGAGTACGGAAACCTGCTCACGGTCCCGCTCGACGGCGGCATGCTCTACGTGGAGCCGGTGTACGTGCGCAGTTCGGGGCTGAAGTACCCGCTGCTGCGCAAGGTGCTGGTGACCTACGGCGGGCAGACGGCCTTCGAGGACACCCTGGAGAAGGCGCTGAACGTGGTCTTCGGGGCCGAGGCCCCGACCACGCCCGTGCCGCCGGTCCAGCCCCCGGGCGACGGCACCGTGACACCGCCGACCGCCGCGGACCCGACGGTGAAGGCGGCGCTCGCCGACGCCCAGCGGGCCATCGAGGAGGCCGAGAAGGCCCGGCAGGCGGGCGACTGGGCGGCCTTCGGCAAGGCGCAGGAGGACATCAAGGCGGCGCTGAAGCGGGCGATCGACGCGGAGGCGAAGCTGACGGCTCCCAAGCCGGGAGGCTGACCGCCGACGGTCATGGCTCCGTCCCGCGTCGTGATACTGTGGTTTCACCGACGCGGGGTGGAGCAGCTCGGTAGCTCGCTGGGCTCATAACCCAGAGGTCGCAGGTTCAAATCCTGTCCGCGCT